>JASLKI010000195.1 GCA_030747575.1 Verrucomicrobiota bacterium
GTGAACGAGGACCTCGGCGGTGCTGTTTCCCTCGACCGAGTGGGGCACGGTGGAGACGGTTTGCAGTGTCTTGAGTTGGCCGCGCTTGGCCCGGTAGCGAAAGGCGGTCACCGTCTGCTTAATCTCGTTGATGACGTAGGCGAACTTTCCGCCCGGGTGAAAGCCGAAGTGGCGCGGGCCGGAGCCAGGTTCCAGCTTGGCGCCGTCAAACTTGGTCTCGGCGATTGCGCCGGTTTTTTCGTCGAAGCTGAACACAAGCACCTTGTCGATGCCGAGGTCGGGTGCGAAGGCAAATTTGTTGTTCGGGTCGACATGGATCGAGTGGGCGTGCGGTGCCTTTTGACGTGAATGTACGCTTGAGCCCTTGTGTTTGATCTGCGAAACCACCGCGCCAACAGAGCCATCTTTTTTGATCGGCAACACTGAGGTACTGCCTCCGCCATAGTGGGCAACGAGCACGTACTTGCCGGTGGCGTCGACGGTGAGATGGCATGGGCCGGTGTCGCCGGAGGGCTGCTGGTTGAGCTGGGTCAGCTTGCCGGCCTGCACGTCCAGCGCGAACGCCGTCACGCCGCCGCTCCGTTTGCCGTCGAACGTGGCGACTTCGTTGACTGTGTAAAGGAACTTGCCGTTCGGGTGGATTTTGAGGAACGACGGGTTTTTCAGCCCGTCCACGGCACTGATTTTTTTCAGGCTGCCGTTCTTCAGGTTGAGTTGGAACAGGTGAACGCTCTCCTTGTCGGGGGTCGAGTAGCTGCCAAAACAGACCAGGGCTCTGGTCGGCGCAGCGGTCGCTTGGCTAAGGGCAATGGTCAGGCCAAGCACGGAGAAAGTCGTCGTCAGGAAGAATGTGCGGAGTGTCATGCGACGGATGAGACAGAAATCCAGCGTCAGTTGCAAGTTGTTTTGCGTTTCATCGGGTGGTCGGGGCTGTTATGAATGTGCTCCCGTGAAACTGATCTCGCGCCTCATTCTTTATCCGCTCTGTCTGTACGTCGCCATCTGGTGTTGGGGCGGCTTTCGGGATGCGTATGAGAACATGCAGTTGGATCGGTATAGCGTTGAGTCGGACGAGGGGGACGGATTGCCGGGTGCTGTTGACGGCGAGCCTTCCGGCGAGGTCAACCTTACGCCAACCAACGCGCCACCGGCCAATGTGGAGAAGACACGTCCCACCAAGACTCAGCGTTCGCCAAGGGGCGGGAAAACGAACCAAGTCGAGATTGCTGGACAGACGGAGCCGCCGGAGAAAAAGGGCGGCATCATGATTTATTTCTCTGGCATGCTCGGCGCTCTGTTGGTGTTTGCACTGCTGGTGGCGCGCGATCTTGGCCACTTGATCGGCGAACGAGTCGGTGGGAATTATTTAACCAAAAGCGATAAGTCGCAAAAGGCCGACATGTACGAGGACGCCGAGGCCATCTGGGCGGATGGGGCGTATGTTGATGCCATCGATTCCTTTCGCGAGTACATCAAGGTTTACCCGGGCGAATACCACGCCTACAAGCGCATCGCCGAGATTTACGAGAAGGATCTGGGCAGCTTCCGCGCTGCGGCGCTGGAGTACGAGGAGATACTGGAAATGGACATCCCCAAGTCACGCTGGGGCTGGGCCGCCATCCATCTGTGCAATCTTTACTCGGGGAAACTCGACGACTCGGACAGGGCACTCGCGCTGCTGCAGCGCGTGGCCAACGAATGCAGCGAAACAACGGCGGGACAGAAGGCCCGCGATCGCTTGGCCAAGATTGCCGCCGGGTAAACGCGCCCGGCCAAGCGCAATGAGCAGTGGTGTGGTGTGGCCCCCATTATTTCAGTGCGTCTTCGATCGCGTCATCAAGTTTGTCCATCGGGTGCCCGTGCCAGACGACTTCGCCATCCTTCACCACGAAGGCGTGCGGGATTCCGCCCACGCCGTACTTCCCCATGTAGCCCTTGGAGGTGGCACCCGCGTCAATCGCCACCGTGTACGCCATCTTGTCACCCATTTTTTTCACGAACGACTCGACGGTGGCGAGTTCCTCGTTGCTGACGCCGATGATGTGGACGCCGCTATCCTTGAATTCCTCCTGAAGCTCCGTCAGGTGTGGAATACTGGTGCGGCAGGGCGGACACCACGTTGCCCAAAACTCGACCACATGCACGCCGCTGGTGATGTCCACTGGCTCGCCTTTCACCCAGTGGCTCACGGCCAAAGCCGCTGCCGGTTCACTAGACGATTTATCTGATATTTGCGTTTGAGGCGTCCCCGACTCACCTCCTGCAGAGCAACCGGTCAAGAATGCGGAAACGGTGAGCAGTGCTGAAGATATACAAAAAAACAGAATTGCTTTCATGGAATTAAACTGCACCATCGCCTGGCTTGGCGCAAGTCTTTTTTGTAAATAGTTTGAAATGGTCCGCCGCGTTGCCTAGCCTGCCGCGCATGAAATCATGGCTGCTTGGCGCTGCGTGCGCCGCATTGGTTTTCGTTTCGGGTTGTGGCTCACAGTCCGGCGACTCCTCCGGCAATGGCTTGTCGCTCGTGGTCATCCCCAAGGGTACGACGCATGAATTCTGGAAATCGATCCACGCCGGTGCCATCAAGGCTAAGCAGGAACTCGAGGCCGCCGGTCAGCCGGTGAAGATCATCTGGAAAGGCCCGCTCAAGGAGGATGACCGCGACGAGCAGATCAAGGTCGTCGAGAACTTCATTGCCCGCGGCGTGGACGGTATAGTGCTGGCGCCACTTGATGACAAGGCGCTCGTCCGCCCGGTGGAGACGGCAGGCAAAGCCGACATCTCGGTCGTCATCATCGACTCCGGTTTGCAGACGGACAACTACGCCAGCTTCGTCGCGACTGACAACACCCTCGGCGGCCGGATGGGCGGCGCGCACTTGGGTAAGCTGCTCGGCGGCAAGGGCAGTGTGCTGCTGCTGCGGTACGCCGTCGGCTCGGCTAGCACGACCAAGCGTGAGCAGGGATTCCTCGACGAAATGAAAGAGAACTTTCCCGGCATCAAAGTCCTGTCGTCTGACCAATACGCCGGGGCCACCCGCGACTTGGCCTACACCGCCTCGCAAAATCTGCTAAGCCGCTATGGTAACGAGGTAAACGGTATCTTTTGTCCGAACGAATCGGTGACCGTCTCGATGACGAAGGCCGTGCGCGACATCGGCAAGGCGGGTGGCATGGTGAAAATCATCGGATTCGACACCAGCGTGCAGTCGTTGCGCGACCTCAAGTCGGGTGACGTTGCGGGGCTCGTCGTGCAAAACCCGGTCAAGATGGGCTACCTCGGCGTGATGACACTGGTCGAGAATCTCGGCGGCAAGGCGGTGGACAAGCGCATCGACACCGGCGTGGCTCTTATCACCAGCGAAAACATGAGCGAGCCCGACATGCAGGAACTCCTCAACCCGCCATTGGAGAAATACCTCGGCACCGGCAACTGACTGCCGTCCGAATGCCAGAGGATTCATCCAGCAACGCCGCGCTTCCCCGCCTGCGTATCGACCGGGTGGCCAAGCACTTCGGCCCGACGATCGCGCTAGACGGAGTGAGTCTCGAGGTGGCCGCCGGGGAAGTGCACGCGCTCATCGGTGAAAACGGTGCAGGCAAAAGCACGCTGATGAAAGTGCTAAGCGGCGCGCACCGGGCGGACACCGGCAGCCTCACGCTCGACGGCCAGCCGTATGAGCCAAGCGATCCGCTGCACGCACGCAACAGCGGCGTGGCGATGATTTATCAGGAGCTCAACCTCGCGCCCGATTTGTCGGTGGAGGAAAACATCCTGCTTGGCCGCGAGCCGGCGACACTTGGTTGGATCAACCACAGCGAGCGACGCCGCTTGGCCAAGTGTGCGCTGGAGGAAATTGGCCAGCCGCAAATGCCACTCGACACCCCGATCGGGGCGCTCACCATCGCCCAGCAGCAACTCGTCGAGATCGCCCGCGCGCTCGTCGGCGAACCGCGCGTGCTCATCATGGACGAGCCGACCAGCAGCCTCACACAAGTCGATACTGAGAACCTGTTCGGCGTGATCGAGCGCATGAGTCAGCGCGGCGTGAGTGTCATTTACATCAGCCATTTCCTCGAGGAATGCCAGCGCGTGGCCAGCCGCTATACGGTGCTTCGAGATGGCCAAAGCGTTGGCACCGGCGCAATGGCCGAGGCGAGTCTCGAGCAGATTATCCAGCTCATGGTCGGCCGGGAAATTGATGAAATTTATTCGCGTACGAGCCGCTCCGCCGGTGAGCCGGCATTGGAGTTGAGCGATGTCGCCGGCTTGCCCAAGCCGAGTTGCGTGAATCTGACATTGCACGCCGGCGAAATCGTTGGATTGTTCGGCCTGGTCGGCGCGGGACGAACGGAGACGCTGCGCTCGGTGTTCGGGCTCGATCGCCTGGCCAGGGGTAGCGTGACTGTTTTTTCGCGGGAGGTAACCCACTCGACACCGGCCAAGCGCCTGGCCAACGGCGTTGGTTTGCTCAGTGAAAACCGGAAGGAGGAGGGACTGCTGCTCAACCGCAGCGTCGCCGATAACCTGACGCTGACGCGCCTCGGCCCTGTGTCGCAGCTTGGCTTCGTGAGAGATGCAGCACAGGCAGCCGCCTCGGAAAAATGGATGGCCAAGCTCGACGTGAAAGCGTCGGGTGCCGCCCAGCCGGTCAGCGAGTTGTCGGGCGGTAACCAGCAGAAAATCGCGCTTGCTCGGCTGCTGCATCACGATGCAAGAATCCTGCTGCTCGACGAGCCGACGCGCGGTATCGACGTCGGCAGCAAGGCGCAGATTTACCGGCTAATGAACGAGTTGGCCGGGCAGGGGAAGGCGATCGTGTTCGTCAGTTCGTACCTGCCGGAGTTGCTTGGCGTGTGTGATCACATTGGCGTGATGTGCCGGGGCGAACTTTCGGAGGTGCGTCCCGTCGCCGACTGGAGTGAGCAGGAAATCATCCTCACCGCCGTTGGCCAAGCGGAGCCGAAGGAGGTGGCGGCATGAATTTTCCGAGCCTCGGCAGTCGTGATTTTTTGAAAGCCATCCGTCCGTTTGCCGGGCTGTTCGTTGTTCTGCTGCTCTTTGCGCTGGACGGCGAGTTACGGTCACTGTTTTTCAAGGGCAGCAATTTCAAAATGATCCTCACGCAGACGGTCATCGTGGCCATCGGCGCGATGGGGATGACGATGGTGATCGTGAGCGGCGGCATCGATCTGAGCGCTGGGTCGGTCGTCGCGTTGTGCAGCGTGGTGACGGCCAGGCTGATTGAGCAGGGGCACGGCTTAGCGGCAGTGCTCACGTTGGCGGTGCTGACCGGCGGGTTGGCCGGCCTGGCCAACGGCGGTATCATCACAACGGTTCGAATGATGCCGTTCATCGTCACGCTGGGGATGATGGGCATCGCGCGCGGCATTTCCAAGTGGCTCGCCAACAATCAAACTGTTAATCCGGAGTCATGCTGCGGGGCAGATCTTTGTCGATGCCCGGGCTTTTCGATGGAGTCAGTCAGTCAATTCATGGCCTACGAGTGGTCGCCTACTTTTTTCCCGTTGCCCGACGGCGTTTGGTTGGCACTTGGCCTCGCGGTGGTGATGGCCGTGGTGCTGCGCTCGACGGTGTTTGGCCGGTACGTGTTCGCCATCGGCTCAAACGAAGACACCGCTCGACTGTGCGGTATCCGCGTGAACCTGAACAAGGTGGCGATTTATGCCTTGGCCGGGGCGTTTTTCGGTTTGGCCGGCGTGATGCAGTTTTCGCGGCTGACGCAGGGCGATCCCTCGGTGGCGATCGGGCTGGAGTTGCAGATCATCGCCGCAGTGGTCATCGGCGGCGCGAGCTTGAGCGGCGGTGCGGGCAGTATTCCCGGCTCAGTGATCGGCGCGTTCATGATGGCCTGCCTCGCCAACGGCTCAGGCATCAAGGATTGGCCCAACTACATGCAGGAAATCATCATTGGCGTAGTCATCATCCTCGCCGTCGGCATGGACAAGGTTGAGCCTTTCATTCAGCGCCTGTTCAAACGGCCGTCGTCACCGAACTGACCCACGCTTGGCCAAGCGCGGGAGGCGGTTTAAGATGCCTCTTTCGGTGGCCAATGGATTTATAAAGATAGCCGGGGCAAGGGAGCATAATCTCAAGAATCTGACGTTTGAGATTCCCCGTGACAAGCTGGTGGTGATCACTGGGCCAAGCGGCTCGGGCAAGTCGTCGCTGGCGTTTGACACGCTGTTTGCGGAGGGCCAGCGCAAATACGTCGAGACGCTTTCGTCGTACGCTCGGCAGTTCCTCGATCAACTACAGAAGCCGGACGTCGACCACATCGAGGGACTCTCGCCGGCGATCGCCATCGAGCAGCGTTCCTCCGGCGGAAACCCCCGCTCGACCATCGCCACCACCACCGAGATTTACGATTATCTGCGCCTGTTGTTCGCCAACGTTGGCCAGGCGCACTGTCCGGAGAGCGGCGAGCCGATTTCGCGTCTGAGCACGAGTGACATTATCGAGCAACTACTCGCGCTGCCGGAGGACACGCGAGTAATGCTGCTCGCGCCGGTGGTCGAGGAGCAGAAGGGTGAGTTCCGCGACGTGCTGGAGAAGCTGGCCCGCGAGGGGTTCGTGCGAGCGCGAATCGACGGTGAGCTGGCGGAACTCGAGACCGACACGCGCTTCAAGCTAGACCCCAAAAAAGCTCATTCGATCGAGGCCGTGGTCGATCGCCTGGTCGTGAGCGACAAGGCGCGAGGCCGATTGGCCGACTCGGTCGAGACCTGCCTCAAGTGGGGCGAAGGCAAAATAATCGCGCTGCACCAAACGCCCGATCTCGCTCGTTCGCAATGGCGCGAGAGCAAGCTGTCGAACCGACTGACAAGCCCGGCCACCGGCAAAAGCTACGAGCCGATGACGCCGAAACATTTTTCGTTCAACTCGCCGTACGGTGCCTGTCCGACCTGCTCTGGGCTTGGGCAACGACCGGTGTTCGACGATGGTCTGATGGTCGGCGACCCCGAGAAGTCGCTCGAACAGGGCGTCATCCTGCCGTGGACCAAGGGCGGTGCGCGAATGGTCGCTCACTACAACGGGTTGCTGAAAAATTTGGCGCGTCATTATGGGGCGGATTTGGCCAAGCCGTACCGCCGCCTGGCCAAGCGCTTTACGGAGGCGTTGTTTCACGGCTCGGGCGACGAGGTGATCGACTTTCAATTCACCCGCAGTGGCAAACAAACGACGACGACCAAGCCGTTCGACGGCATTTTGGCCAACCTCAACCGGCTGTACGAGGAGACGAGCAGCGAGACGACGCGTCGGCGCCTCCGGGCGTTCATGAGTCCGCAACGATGCGAGGCGTGTCAGGGGCAGCGGCTCCGCGAAGTGGTACTGGCTGTAACGCTTCGCAGCGCAAACCAACCGCCGGTCGAGTGGCGCTTCGGTGGCTTGTCGATCATGGATGTCTGCCGGCTGTCGATTGACGAGGCGTTGCCGTTTTTCGAGGCATTGGAGCTGGACGAGCTTGGCAAAAAAATCGCCACCGACGTGGTGCGCGAAATCACCTCGCGGCTCGGTTTTTTGCAGGATGTCGGGCTGGGCTACCTGACACTCAACCGCACAAGCGGCACGCTCAGCGGTGGCGAGGCGCAGCGCATCCGCCTGGCCACGCAAATTGGCGCGGGACTGGTGGGCGTGCTGTACATTCTCGACGAGCCGAGTATCGGGCTGCACGCGCGTGACAACGATCAGTTGCTCGCCACACTCGAGGGACTGCGCGACTTGGGGAACACGGTACTGGTGGTGGAGCACGATGAGGAGACGATTCGCCGGGCCGATTATGTCATCGACATGGGGCCGGGCGCCGGCCTGCATGGAGGGGAAGTGGTGGTGGCCGGTTCGCTCGAAAAAGTCCTCACCCACAAAAAATCGCTGACTGCGAAATATCTGCGCGGCGACTACAAGATCGACCTGCCGACCAAGCGGATCGGGCCGAATGTTGTTCGCGGCTTCCTCGAAGTTATCGGTGCGGCGGAGAATAATTTGCAGGACGTTCACTTGAAAATACCCCTGGGAACGGTCACGTGCGTGACCGGTGTCAGCGGCTCGGGCAAAAGTACGCTGATCGACGACGTACTGAGGCGGGCGTTGTTCCGCAAGTTTTACAACTCTAAGGATCGTCCGGGCAAGTTCAAGGCGCTGCGAGGCGAGGAGGCGCTGGGTAAGGTGATTGTTGTGGACCAGTCGCCAATCGGCCGTACGCCGCGCAGTAACCCGGCGACGTATACCGGCATCTTCAGCCAAATCCGTGACCTGTTCGCCAGTTTACCGGCGTCGAAGATCCGTGGCTATGGCGCAAGCCGCTTCAGCTTCAACGTCAAGGGCGGTCGGTGCGAGAAATGTCAGGGTGGCGGTTTGCTCAAAATCGAGATGAACTTCCTGCCGCCGGTGTACGTGACGTGCGAGTCGTGCAAAGGACGGCGCTACAACCGCGAGACACTCGAGATTCACTACAAGGGCCGCAACATTGCCGACGTGCTCGACATGACCGTGGACGAGGCGATGACATTCTTTCGCGCGTTCCCCAAGATTTGCGATCCATGCGCGACGTTGTCCGAGGTCGGCCTAGGCTACCTCAAGCTGGGCCAGCAGGGCACGACCCTGAGCGGCGGCGAGGCGCAGCGGGTGAAGCTGGCAACCGAGTTGACCAAGCAGTCTCGCGATCACTCGTTGTTCATCCTGGACGAGCCGACGACCGGGCTGCACTTTCACGATATCGCGCGTTTGATCGATGTGCTGGTACGGTTGCGCGACGCGAATAACACGCTGGTCGTCATTGAGCACAACATGGATATCATCAAGTCGGCGGATTGGGTGATTGATTTGGGGCCGGAAGGCGGCAACGATGGCGGCCGGATCGTGGCCGAAGGCCCGCCCGAGCGGGTTGCCGCCGCACCGGGCAGCCACACGGGGCGCTTCCTCGCCGCGACGCTTGGCATGGAATATTTGCTGGAAGAGAAATGAATCGGTCGTTGCAAACGATGTTGAAACGGAGTTCTGCCGTGGCCTTGGCGCTGGGCTTGGCCGTGCCGGCCGTGCTTGGCCAGGAGGATGATCTGCAGGCGAAAGCCAAGGCCAAGCTGGCGTTCGACGTGGCCAAGCGGTTCTTCCGCGACGGAATGTTTGCCGCGTCCATGGAGCGGTTTGACGCCTTCGCCAAGATGCATCCCGGCTCGGCCCACCACGCGGAGGCGGTGTTGCTGGAGGCGCAGGCCCGGTTTCAGCTTGGCCAATTCGAGGGTGTGGCCGAGGAGCTGGCGGCCGGGTTGCAGGCGGCTGGACCGTGGACGGATCGTTACCTGTTCTGGATCGGCGAGGTGCAGTTCGCGCTGGGCCATTTCAACCTGGCGGCTGCCAGCTACGGTCAGTTGATCGAGAACCATCCCGGCTCCGTGCGGGCGTTGACGGCGGCGCTTGGCCAAGCGCAGTCGCTCTACCAGTTGGGTGAACTGAAGAAAAGCATCGCCACGCTCGAGCCGGCGGACGGGCCGTTCCAGCGTGCGGCAAGCGCCCGGCCAAGCGATCTGTTGATTGTCGATGGGCGGCTGCTTTTGGCCAACGCCTACTTCGAGCTCAAGGAACTGGGCGCGGCGCGGCTGCTGCTGGAGAATTTGCCCGATGCGGGGTTGTCGCCGGAGCGTTTTTGGGAGAAGCATTATTTGCTGGCCTCGGTGTATCTCGGCGAAGCCAGCTTCGAACGCGCCCTGGGTGGAGCCACCAATCTGGTGCAATTGGCCAAGGGCATCGCCGACCCGGAGTTTGCCGCGCGCTCGGTTGACTTTCACGGCGACGTGCTTCGCCGCATGAGCCAGCCGGATGCCGCCGTCGCGCTATATGAGCAGAACCTGGCTACCAATGTCCCGGCCAATTGGCGCCGCTCGGCACTATTGAAAATCACCGACCTATACGTTGCTGTAAACCGACTGACCAATGCGGTGCAGCGGCTGGAGCGGCTGTTCATCCGCCATCCCGGCGACCCGGCGACCGAACTGGCTCACATGACACTGGGCGAGTTGCGGCTGCGGCAGTTTTACGGGTTGCCGGATGCGAGCCGCCTCAAGTCCACCAACCTGCTCAGCGACGCACTGGGACATTTTGACGTTGTTCTACAGGGCGACCCGGATGCGAACCTGATAGGCAAATCGTGGCTGGGCCGCGGCTGGGCGCTTTGGGAGTGGGGCAATCTTTCCGGCAAAAGCCTGCAGTTGAGCCTTGCGCGACAGGCCTATTCCAACGCCGTCGCCGAGTTGCCCAAGTCCGAGGAGCAGGCGGTGGCGCAGTTCAAGGTGGCCGACTGTTTGTTCCACGGGGCGGATTACGCCTCGGCATCGAGCAATTACTGGGCGGCGATCCGCATTGCCACAAACACCGTCGGTTACAACAACCGGCTGGTGGACCGGGCGCTGTACCAAATCGTGCGGAGCGGCGTCGAGCAGCTGGATTTGCCGAGCGCTAACCAGGCTGTGAGCAACCTGATCGAGTGGTTCCCGAGCAGCTTTTACAGTGACCGCAGTCTGCTGCACTACGGGCAAGCGCTCAACCGGCAGGGCAAGCCATCCGAGTCGCGCACCGTGTTGGCCTCGTTCGCCAAGGTGTTCCCCAAATCGACCCTGCTGCCTGAGTCGCAGTTGGCCATCGCGCGGACACACGTCATGGATGGCAGCTGGGTGTCGTCAATCATCGAGTACGACCGCTGGGTGACCAACTACCCGGCGCATCCGGCGCTGGCGCAGACGGAGTTCGACCGCGCGTGGCTGAACCATCAGGCCGGCAACCAGGCGAAGGCGTTTCAGTTGTTCACGAATTACGTCGTGCGATTCCCGACCAATCGACTGGCGCCGGTGGCGCAGAAATGGATCGCTGACCACCAGTTCGAGTCCGGCAGATTCGCCGAGGCCGAGCAGGGCTACCGGCGACTTTTCGAAAACACAAACCTGCTGGCCAACGCCCGTGGCATGGAGTGGGAGGCGCGGCTCAACGCCGGTCGCTCGGCGTTCTTCCGGCAGGAACACGCCGCCGCTGAGTTGCTGCTGGCCTCGGTCATCAACGCCACCAACGCGCCGGTCGCCGAGCAGGCGCGCGCGGAGTTTTTTCTTGGCGACGTCGCCGCAGACCAGACCCAGCGCACGCCCACGAACCTCCTCGACGCGTTGCCGCATTATCAGCGCGTGGCCAATGAGATGATCGGCAGCCCGCTGCATCCCCTCGCGTGGGGCCGCCTCGGCGATTGTTATTTGCAGTTAGGCAAACTTGACCCGGCGGCGGACGCGTACCGGGTTGTGACCGAACTGCCAGGCACCGACATGACCACCCGCAGCCAGGCGGGACTGGGCTTGGCCCGCGTGCTCGAGGAGCAGGCTGCGCTAGCCGGCGAAACGGAGGAGCGCGAGAAACTCCTGCAGCTGTCGTTCGATCAGTGCATGGGGATCGTCTTCGGCAGCAACCTCCGTTTCGCCAACGAAAAGATGGATCCGTTTTGGGTGAAGGAAGCCGGGTTGATGGCTGGGCACTTGGCCGGGCGGCTTGGCCGCGCGGACCAGGAACGCAGCGTTTACTCGCGCTTGGCCAAGGAGCTGCCCGACATGCCGCTTTGGCAGGCCAAACTCGACGCCCTAAAGGTCGGGCCAGAAGCCCCCAAGGCACCCTGAGCATGCTTGGCCTGAAAGACTTGGTTGCCATCGCCGCGAAGCACGCTACCGACCTCGATGCCGTTGTGCGTCCGTTCGACATCGCTGGCCAAGTGAGCTTCCCCTCCGGACGACCGGCGATCATGGGGGTGATCAACCTCTCCGCCGACTCGTGGTATCGGGAGAGTATCTGCACGAGCATCGAGTCGGCTGTCGAGCGCGGGAGTGAGTTGCGGGCGCAGGGGGCCGACATCATCGACATCGGCGCGGAATCGACGCTTGGCCAAGCTCAACGAGTCGGCGCCGCCGAGCAGCGGCAACGGCTCCTGCCGGTGATCGAACAACTCGCGTCGCAGGGCATCATCGTCTCCGCCGAGACTTACGACGCCGAGGTGGCCAAGGCCTGCCTCGAGGCCGGTGCCAAGGTGCTGAACCTCACCGGCACTGCGGCCAGCGAGACGGTTTATCGCCTCGCCGCCGGGCACGATGCCGGCGTGATCGTCTGTTACGTCGCCGGCGGCAATGCCCGCGATGTCGCCGACATCCCGCTTGATGACGACCCCATCCCTCGCATGGCGGAGTACTTCGCTCGCGAGATCGAGACGGCCGAGCGCTGCGGCTTGGCCAGGGGCTTCGTCGATCCGGGCCTGGGCTTTTACTACGAGAATTTGCAGGACAGCTCGGTGCGGATTCGGCACCAGATGAAAACGTTCCTGAACGCCTTTCGGTTTCGTGAACTGGGGTGGCCGGTGTGCAACGCATTGCCGCATGCAGTCGAGTGTTTTGGAGAGGAGGTGCGAAGCGCCGAGCCGTTTTTTTCCGTGCTTGCCGCACTGGGCGGGACCGACCTGTTCCGCACACACGAAGTGCCCCGCGTCCGGGCGGTGCTCAAGACGCTGGGGGTTTACTGACAACCGCCGGGCCGCCGGGGAAGGCGTGGGTCAGCGGGGTGGGGAGCTTTACGTCGTGCTCATCCTGCAACTCGAACGCCGCCAACTTCACGGCATTGCGGGCGGTGGCAATCTCGTGCTCGAATCTAAGGTTGTAGAGCACGCGCCAGGTCACGGCGTGGTCGCCGTTCTCGACGAGCATGATGTTGCCCTCGCGCTCGGAGTTGATGGTTGCGGTGATTTTGCAGGCTCTTTTCCAGACATCGAGCAGGTAGGCCTTGGCCTTCTCCGAGTCCGTCTCGTAGCCGATGTTGAACTCGACGTAGTCATAAATCCCTTTTCTCGACTCGGTGGTGAGTATCTCCACCTGCTTGTTTAGTAACAGGGAGTTGGGGACGGTGATGTTATGATTGCGGATGACGTCGCGCAGCAGGGTCAGCATGGTGCGTGTCTCCAGCACGATCGCGAGGATGTTTTCATCGGGGATGCGGATGACGTTGCCTCGCTCGATGTTGCCGTTGCTAATGACGATGATGCCGCTAATGAAATCTTTTAGCCAAAAATCCTTCGTCGTGAAAATAAGGACAGCCAGCGCCCCGAGGAAGCTGGTGGTCTGGAGTAGCCATTCGAGTTTCCACAGGTTGAGAAACACCAGGCCCGAGATTACCCCGAGGATCAGCAGTGCGATAAGTTTCAGGTTGCTCGAAGTGTAGGATTCCACATAAATGGAAGTGCCCTCGACCTCCCGCTTGCGACCGTATTTTTTGAGGATGATCGAGTGGGTGAGTTGCCAGACAAGATACGTCAGTAATACGAGCAGCCCGGTGTGGCTGATGTTGGAGCCAAGTTGGAATTGGAAGGCCACGGCAAAAAAGTAAGTTAGGAAAAGGATCGCGTTCAAAATGCGCAGCAAACGAAGCTGGGGCGGCGCCGCGCCGACCGTCTGCACACTGAGATGGTTGATGATTTGCTTGCCGAAGATGAGGATCAGCAGGTTGATGATGAACGTGATGTAATCGACCGACTCGAGGATGTTGAAGTAATCCAGCAGCCACTCGAGACCGAGGTCCCTAAACGAATCGGCGACATTACTAACCGCGTTGGTGGAGATGATGCTATTGGTTTCGTTCATAGCGCTTGCAGTAAATCATTCGATGGGGAGTAGTCGGATCTGGCGCACGTCCATGATGGCGCCGCCTGCTTTCATTATCGGCTTGATCCAAAAACGATATTCACCCTTGCCTAAGAGCACGGTGCCAATCTTGCGCGGGACGAAATTTTGAAAATGGCCGGTGTCATTCACGGTGAATTCCAGTTCTTGGCCGGCGACCTCGAGCGCGACATGGCTGCCGCCTTGGCCCTTGCCGCAGCCTTGATGGATCTCGACATCGAATCTGCCGCCGCGCGACACGGTGAAGTCCCAGCACACCTGATCCGTGACATTCACCCAGTAGCCGACTGTGTTTTTGTGCGGCTTGGTTTCATACTGCAACTTGGTGCTGTGGAGGGTCACGTCGCGCGCGTGTAGCAACACTGAGCGGTCGAGCGCCTGGCCAATGGGCTCCCCTTCCGGCGCGGGGCGCAGGATGAGCGCGCGAACTCTCGGCATGTCGCCACGAAACTTGATCTCGAGTTTTTGTTTACCGGGCTCTACGAAATAAATTTTTCCGAGGGTGACATTGCGGAAACGATTAGCCGCGCCGGTGACATCAAGCTGGGTCTGAATGCGGTACGAGCTGATGTTCGGCACGGCGATGCTTTTGCCTTTAGCCAAGGCGTAAACAAGTTCTACCCAGTACTTGCCTGGCCGTGAGGCGTTGTAGTCCCACGAGTACGCCTGGCTAACCGCATTACCGCCGGGTTGCAGGAGTATGCGGCCGTCCGGTTGTTGCGGTGTGTCTCCGAACCGGTCAGTTCGAATCTCGTGTTTTTTGTCGCCATCGGATTCCAAGCCGGTGTCGGTAATGCTGAACTCAAGGTGCCGGATCTTCAACCCATCCTCGACGAAAACATTGGCAATCTGCTCAAGCGAGTCGGCGTGGGCAGTCAAGCCGGCAATCGTCAAAAATAAAAAAGGAATTCGGTGCTTCACTTGCTTATGGTTAGTTTGTTGAGCTTATTCAGCGGGCGTGGACCGATCCAGCGGGTGTTGTATTTTTTGATCCAGCCGTCATCGAGTTTGGGGCGGGGTTCGCGGCCGTAGCGTTGGGCATCCATGCCTTGCCACGGGAGCGGCTCGACCGTCCAACCATGGGCGACGTGAAAGTCGGCGTCCTTGTCCCAGCCGCTGGTGAACAGAAAAAATTGGCGTGCTGTGTGTGGACGTTGCATCGGAAGCTTGGTTGCCGCGAAACCAAGCGTTAACTCGTCGCCGGCGGCGATGAGGGCGAGTCGGTTGTCCTTAACGGCGATGAGTTCATTGACATCGCCGTAACGCGTGACCCAGCCGGAGGGGGTGATGCGCCAGTTCGGCATGTCGCCGGTTTGGTCGTGGATGGGTGTCAGCGGCAGATGGCTCGGCAAATCCTCGATCGCGCCGTAGCCGTGCCAGTGCAAATCAGTCGTCGTTGGGTGCATCGTGGCGACGGATGGCAAACTCGTCTTTTCAAACAGCGCAATTCGGTTCCAGTGAATCTCAAACGCCATCGACAAGCGAAGCCGCTTGGCATCGTTTGGCAGTTTGCCGGCCAAGTCCACGACGATGGTCTTGGTTTTGCCGACCGGCGCGCCGACGGTGACATTTATTTTTTGCCAAGTGCCGTTGGCGACTTGCGCCTCAAGTTTTGGGAAGGGGAACGGCAGGTCGGAATGGTGCGAGGCGGCGATGTTCGCCATGCCACCACCGAAATGCAGCCAACCGGTCATCGCCAGGGCGAGTGGCGCACCGGTGTCGAGCGGGCCGAAGTCGAATTCGATCGAGTACGGTTTGGCGAAGCCGCGAAGTTGCGGTAATCGCAGCTCAACTGGCGAAACCCACTGGTCGTCATTGGCCAGCAATGCGGCGGTGACATCGAGTCCGTCGCTGAGTTTTGCTTGGCGAAGCGGCTTGCGCTTGGCTAGGGCGGTGAGCCCGGCTGGAGGGTATGGACCTTTTTGGAGCAACTTGGTTGTGGGGTGAACTTCGGTGCCGATTGGCACATCGACGGCGAGCAGCTTGGCTTCGTCGAGATAAAGAATTTCGCGCAACTCCTCCGTAAGTTGCAACTGGTAGTTGCCGTCGATTGGCTGGAAGTTTGTCTCGTCGCCGATCCACACGATCTCGTCCGGGTGAGCATCGATATAAACGCCCTCGGCGACCGGCAGTCCAAGCGGTGACGCGCCGAGCAGGTCGGTGACGAAACGGTGCTTTTCGCCGTCCCAAGCGTAGAGGTACGGGCAGGAGCCGGTCGGCAGAATCAGCTCGGTGAGGGTGAGGGTTTCGCTGGGCTTCACCTTCACGTCGAGGTTGAAAAGGGAGAGGTCGAACCAGCGGGCGTTGAGCGAATGGAGCAGTTTGTTTTTACCAATGCCAATCTCGATGGGTAGCGATTGCACGGTGCGCTTGAGTCGCAGGCCGGTGGTAACGGTCTCGACTTGGATGCCGATACCGCTGGCGTTGGAGCGGTTGCCGTAAAGGCGAATCTTGAGCTGGCGGTTGGCGTTGCCGCCGTCGTTGCGGAGATATTTCAGGCCGGTGACGTGGGCGAGCAGCAGGTCGGAGTCGCCGTCGCGGTCGATGTCGGCGGCGGCAAGTTGGGTGACTTGGCCGGTGAGTGAGTCGAGGCCAAGCGCAGCGGTAACATCGGTAAAGCCGCCGGTGCCTTGGTTGCGAAACGCCTGCACTCCGTCGCCGATGGTGAAGAGGTCAAGCCAGCCGTCGTTGTCGTAATCGAAGAGGCTAACCGCGGTGGCGTCCGGTTTGGCCAAGGGGAGAGTTTGCCGCTCCTCGAGGCCGTTGAAAGTGATCTCGAGCTTGCCGCTGGCGAGGCAGACGAGATCAACCCGCAGATCGTTGTTGAGGTCGCCGGTGGCCAGCGCGCTGGCGGTCGGTAGGGTGGGGAGGGTGTTGGTCGGCGAGTGAACCGCGCCTCGGTTTTTCTGCATGAACATCGGCGGCTCGCTTTTGAGCGGGATGAAAAGATCAAGCATGTCGTCGTTGTTCCAGTCGTCCATGACGAGCTTGAGCGCGCCGGTGATCTGCGTCGGGATACCGGAGGTCTTGGTGATGTCCTTGAAATAAATGCTGCCGAGATTGCGCAAAATCTTGAGGCCTGCGTCGCCGGGTTGGATGACGAGCAGGTCGAGTTTGCCGGTGAAGTCGATGTCGGCGATGACGCCGTCGATGGCCTTTAGCGAGGCGAGCTTGGAGAACTTGGAGAGGTCGCGCGCGAGGCCGTTGGTCGCGAAACGGTACGCGTGCGAGCCGAGGTTTCCGAGCATCAGCACGTCATCGAAGCGGTCGTTGTTGAGGTCGCCGACGAGGCAGCGCGAGTAGTGGGCACCCTCGATGGCAGGGAACTCAAAGCCGAGCGGCGTGAAGACGGCGTTGGTGTTGAGCAGCGTGCGGAAGGTGTTGGTGCGAGTACGGACGAACAGGCTGTTGTTGCCGTCGTGGTTGAAATCGATCACGCCGAACGGCCCGATGAATTTGTCGGCGTTGCCGGCGAAGGCCTTGGCGGTGTCATCGACGAACTGGACCGCGATGCCGGAGGCGTCCGGTTGTGACAGCTTGAACGGGATTCGCACCTCGGTGTGGCTGCACATTTCCCAATGCCCCGGCTGGTCGGGCATTTTTTTGCCGGCGATGCGTTGTTGATGCAGCTCGAGCGCGGCTTTGGCTTCGTCCGAGCGGTCGAGCGCCGTGAGCGCCTGGCTCAGAGCGTAGGCTGCACCGAGGTGATCTGTCTCGAATGCGGCCACCTCCTCGAACAGCATGGCGGCTTCCTCGGCATTGCCGGCAGCCAACTGTGCCTTGCCGAGCAGATAGCCGACGGCGCCGACAGTGTTGTCGATGTAGTAGGCTTGTTGCAGCGCCTTGGTGGCTTCGGTCACTTGGTCGAGTCGCAGGTGCGCGCAGCCGATCAGGAAATGCCCGACGGCGAGGTTGGCGTCGATGGCCAGCGCTTCCTTTGCGTATTTGATGACTTCCAGTGGATGGTTGGCCAAGCGATGGGCGTTGGCCAAGTTCAGCAGGAGGTCGGTCTCGGTGGGTTTGGATTTCAACGCCCGGGTGAAGGCGTCGATGGATTCCTGAGCCTCGCCGGCCTCGTAGTGTGTTTTCCCGGCGTTGATCGATAGGTCGAAGTCGGCATCACTTTGTGTTGGGGAACTGGTGAGCCAGGTAAAGACCACTGGGGCCAGCACCACCGCGATGAGCAGCAACAGGTATTTTGCCTGAGATGGCGCTTGGCCGGTGCCAGAGTCTTCGGTCATGCGCGGCAGGATAACGGCCGGTGCCGACTTGACCAAGGTGAAACCGACACCTAGCCTAGTCCAGTTCATCTGCCCATGAAAATGCTATCCCTGACGAACTCGCCCCGCTTGGCCAGGGCCTTTACGCTGATCGAGTTGCTGGTGGTGATCGCTATTATCGCGATACTCGCCGGGCTGTTGTTGCCGGCTCTGGCCAAGGCGAAGGCGAAGGCCGGCCAGTCAGCCTGCTTGAACAACTGCAAACAGATCGGCTTGGCCGTGACGATGTACATTTCTGAGTACGACAACCGGATTCCTCTCTGCCGCAACTGGGGGCGGGCCTGGGGTGGGGATCATGCATTGCGCAACGATCCGGTGTGGATGCCTAAGTTGCTCGAGCCTTACATTGGGAAGAACACCGGCGCACCCGACCCCAAGCAACGTGGCAAGTCTCGGACGCCCCACTCCGTTTTTGCCTGTCCTGTTGCGATGAAGACGCAGGATCCGGCGATGCTGTCGAGATTCCGCAGCAATAACAATGTGACCTACGTCTGGAACCACATCTACCTCACCAAGAGCCGGAGCAGCTACGAAGTGAGCCGACCGGTCAGCGGTCGCATGGCCGGCAACTGCGTCAATCCGTCCCTCTCGGTGCTGACTTGGGAGATGCCTTACTGGGACTATAAGACGATGCCACACAAGAGGGGTATCGTGTTGAGCTATGTCGATGGCCATGCCGCCCTAATGAACGGTTCCTCAAAGGAACACGACTGGTGGGCCTACCACAGCCGCGACGGCTGGGAGGAGGGTGGCTATACCTGTGGCAACCCGCACTGAAGCTACCGGGAGGAGAACTGGTCTTATTCCGACTCCGGGGAAACCAGGGGGGAGCGTGGCGGCAGAACCTTCTCGACAGGTACGCGGGTCAACTCGGCGAACTTGGGCAGGCCACCCTTGGTGGGCAGATCCAATCGGCCGGCTACCAGCGGGGCCACATATTTGATGAGGTTTTCGTTGGGTAACCAGCCGTCCTCGCTGATCCAGTCACGCGGGATGGTGCGCTCCACCAGCGCGATGTCGCCCAGCGTATGCAGGCCGGTGGTGAACTCGTACGGTTCATCAGACTGGCGCTCGATCGTGATCATGAATCCGCTCTTGCCATCGATGGCGGCGCGGACGGCGGCAACGCCGCAGGCGACTGCCTCATCGACATCCTGCTGGCTGGCGAAATGCGCGGCGGCGCGTTGGGCGTAGCCGAGTTTCACGGTGCGAGTCTTGAGGTCGAGTTTGCCGTGGACAAGCTCGCTGAGCGCCTCCGCAGCACCGGAGAGTACCGGGTGGCCGAACGAATCGAGCCGTGTCTTGTCCGCCCCGAGTTCGTGTCCCTCTGTGCTTTTCACGCCCTCGCCGGTGACGACGATGCAGTAGCCGAGTTGAGCGACGATTTCCTTGATCTTGGCCAAGAACTTATCCTCATTGAGTAGGATTTCCGGCATCAAAATGAGGTGTGGCCCGTCGGTGAGTTTACGCTTGGCCAGCACGGTGCCGGCGGCGAGCCAGCCGGCGGCGCGGCCCATGACCTCGATGATGCAGCAGGAACCGTCATCGGTGGCCATGCTGGCGACGTCCTCCGCGATCTCCATCACCGTCGTGGCGTTGTACTTGACCGCGCTGCCGTAGCCCGGCGTGTGGTCGGTGTGAGGCAGGTCGTTGTCGATTGTTTTCGGCACGCCGATGCAGCGCAGCGGGTAGCCGCGTTTCTCGGCCTCGAGATGCACCTTGTTGTTGGTGTCCTGCGAGTCGTTGCCGCCGGCGTAAAAGAAATAGCGAATGTTGTGCGCCTCGAAGACCTCGAACAGCCGGTTCATGTCGAGGGCAGCCTGTTCAGGGTCTTTACTGAAACGAATCTTGTAGCGGCAGGTGCCCAGCGCGGCGCCTGGAGTGTGCTTGAGTTCCTCGATGGAGCGGGCCTTCTCCTCGTTCAGGTCGATCAGGTTTTCGTGCAGGATGCCGAAGATGCCGTTGAGGCCGCCGTAAATCTCCTTGATTTGCCCCGGGTATTTGCCGGCTTCCTGAATGACGCCGGCCACGCTGGCATTGATGACAGCCGTGGGGCCGCCGGACTGGCCCACCAACATGTTGCCCACCAGTTTGCCGTCGACCTCAACAGGCGGTGTTTCCGGTTCGGAACTGAGGTCGTGAATCAGCGGGTTGCTTGCTTCAGTCTGGCTGTTTGTTGTCGGATTATTATCTTCCAAGTCTGGCATTTGCAAAAATTGTGTTTGTGGCTCTCCTCCAAAAAGGGCGCGGGACTCTGCCTGTCGCCCTTTGGCCTGTCAAAGCCAATTGGCGCAACGGGTTAATATGAATTGGCCCGGCTTGGCCTATTTTGCGGTGAGTTCAGTGAGGGGGTTGTCGCGATTGGCCAAAGGGAAATCGACCCTCGCGCCGCCTTGCCGATGCGACTCGAACAGCGCCACGATCATCTCGACCGCCGTGCGCGCGTCCCGAATGCTGGCCTCCGGATCGCGATCCTGCTCCACGGCGGCAATGAGGTCGCGGATCGCCAACACATTGCCGGCGTGCAGCCCACCGTCCTTGAGCGTCTCCGCTTGGCCAACGCCGTTCGAGCTGATGGGAATCCACTTTTTGCCGGTGCGCGCCGGTGCCCACGAGCCGTCCGCCAGGAAACTGGCGCTTGGCAGATAGCCTGTGGTCATCTTGATGACGCCTTCGCTGCCAAAAATCGACAGGCCAAAACGATTGGGATTACCGGCGGTGCGGCGGACGGACCGGAAGTGGGCCGAAACCTCGCTGGGCAGGGCGTAGGTTGCGCCGACGTTGTCGCCGGCAAGAGGACCGATGCCTTCGTTGCCCGGCTTGACGTGCTTGGCCGTCACCGACTCGCCGCCCTGCCGGGCATAGCCCTGGCACCAAAGTGGATAACCAGCGAGGTGATGAGTCAGATCAAACACATGCGTGCCGAGCACCCACAAATCCTCGCCACCGCCGCGGTTGTCCTCCTTGCCGTGGAGCTGGAACTCTAGCAGGCGACCGATCCTGCCATCAGCGATGAGTTGCTCGACCTGATCAAGAATCGGGCTGTACCGTGTCTGGTGTGAGACGGCGCACTTGACGTTGTTTCGCTCGCAGGCGGCGATCATTTCGTCGGCCTCGCGCAATGTGCGGCAGAGCGGTTTCTCCTCGTAGATGCCGCGTACGCCCGACTCGGCCGCAGCCACGAGCATGTCCCGGTGTTGATCGAGCCAGCGCGGGCAGATGCTCACGAAATCGAACGTCTCCTTCTCGAGCATCGTGCGGTAGTCGGCGTAGCCGCGAGGATTGCCCAGTCGCTTCACCGCCTTGGTCAAGCCGCCTACGTTGTCGTCCGCCACGGCCACCACTTCCGTGTTCGGGAACTCGCGCCAAACCGTGTCCAGTCCGTGGCCATAATTGCCGCGCCCTGTGCTGCCGATCACCCCAACTCGATATTTCTTAGCCATGATGCAATGTATTGCTTAGCACGAATATGCTCTCCGCTTGGCCAAGCGGCAAGGCAATTGGCCAGGCGGGAGCGTGTTGGGCTTCAACCTTTCCCGCCGCTTGGCCATCGGGTAGCCTGTCGCCCGTTGAATGAAGTTGCCGTTTGAACTGGCGTTGGCGCTGCGGTATTTGCGGCCCAAGCGCACGTTTGTCTCCATGATCACGCTGATCTCGATCATCGGGGTGACGCTTGGCGTAGCGGTGCTGATCATCGTGATGAGCGTGATGAGCGGCTTCGGCCAGCAGTTGCGCGAACGATTGCTTGAGTTAAATGCGCATCTAAAGGTTTCGGAGCGTGGTAAGCCGTTGAGTGACTACAGATCCATCCGGGATGAGGTTTTGTCGAATGAGGCCGTTTCAGGGGCAGCACCGTTCATCATCGGCCCGGTGCTTGTGGAGACACAACCTGATGGTGAGGAGAGTCCCCAAGTTTTCACGCCATGGGTGCGCGGAGTGGATCTGGAATTGGAGTTGAAGGTCAGCTCACTGGTTTCGACCAACAACCTGGTGGCGGGTGACATCGACGTTGCATTGAACGGGTTGGTGGTGGGGAAAGAGTTTGCCCGGATGCTGAACCTCAGGGTGGGGGATTTTCTGGCGGTGCATTCGGCGAGGAGTTTTCACCGAATCCGCAAGGCTCAACAGGAGGGGAGCGAAGCGGTTCTTCTGCCGGATGATTTTGAAGTGAGGGGTGTCATTGACACCGGTCACTACGAGTACAACGCATCGTTTGTCCTGTCTTCCATCGAGGACGCACAGGCGCTCTACGATCTTGGGGATGCTGTCCACGGTTTGTCGGTGAAACTGCACGACTCAAAACAGGCCGAGACGGTGCGGCAACAGTTGCTCAAGACCCTGCCGCAAGGTTACGTGGTCACGACGTGGGAGGACGAGAATACTCAGATACTCGACGCGTTGAAGGTGGAGCGCAACGTGATGTTTTTCCTGCTGTTTTTCGTGATGATCGTGGCGGCGTTTGGCATCACAAGTTCCCAGATTACCTTCGTGGTGCAGCGCACGCCGGAGATTGGGACGCTCAAGGCGCTCGGCGCGACCGGTTGGCAGATCATGCAGGTGTTTTTCGCGCAAAGCCTCGTGGTGGCGTTGTTAGGGTTGACGTTCGGTTTCGGGCTTGGCTTGCTCGTGCTGGAGTATCGCAATGAGTTTCTGGAATTATTGAGAGTCGCGACCGGGTTCGAGTTGTTTCCCGCCGAGATTTATTTATTCGATAAGCTGCCGGCCCAAAAGTTCTCGGAGATGGGCGGTGACCTGACAAAGATCGGCGTCGGGTCGTTGTTTATTTGCCTGTTGGCCGGGGTGATCCCGGCGTGGAACGCCAGTCGACTCAAGCCCGTGGAGGCCTTTCGCCATGAGTGACGCGATCCTTTCAGCACGGGAGTTGCACAAGTCGTACGACCTTGGCCGGCGCAAGGTGGAGGTGTTGCACGGCGTGAGCCTCGAGATCGCGAGCGGCGACTTCCTCTCGTTGCAGGGCGCATCAGGCGCGGGCAAAAGCACACTGCTGCATCTACTCGGCGGTCTCGACGAGCCAAGCGCCGGAGAGGTGTTCGCCGGCGGCCAGTCGTTGTTCGGCATGGGAGCGTCACGCTTGGCCAAGTGGCGAAACCGTGAGGTCGGATTTGTGTTTCAAGCTTACCACCTTTTGCCGGAGTTCGACGCGCTGGAGAACGTTCTCATCCCGGCGCGAATGGCGCACACGGGCATCGGCGTCGCGGAGCGGCGGGGCAGGGAGTTGCTGGAGCGAGTCGGCTTGGCCAAGCGCATGCACCATCTGCCGACCGAGTTGTCCGGCGGCGAGCAACAACGCGTAGCCCTGGCCCGGGCGCTGATCAACCGGCCGCGAATTCTGTTCGCCGACGAGCCGACCGGCAACCTGGATTCCAAAACCGGCGGCGAGGTGCTCGATCTGTTGTGCGAGTTGCAGCGGGAAGCCAAGCTGACGATGATCATCGCGACTCACGACGACAGAGTCGCCGCCCGGGCACACGCCACGCTCCGCCTGGCCGACGGACTGATCGCCTAAAGCTGGCCAAGCGATTCGTCGAGCAGGCCGTAAAGCGACTGCATCGTCTCCTCGGTTTCGTCGCCCATGCTCGAGAGGCGGAAGGTTTTACCCTTGATTTTGCCGTAGCCCCCGTCGATCAAAATACCGCGCTCCTTCATCAGTCCCTGCAGCTTGGGCACGTCGATTTCGCGCCCATCTGGCTTGGCTCCGTTGTTCACACACGTCAGCGTCTGCGACTCGTAACCGGCCTCGGGGAACAGCGTGAAGCCGTTCCCAGCGGCCCAGTCGCGGGTCATTTGCGCCAGATTGGCGTGCCGATTGAAACGGGCGTCGAGCCCCTCGGCCATCATATCCTCAAGCTTTGACTGGAGCGCGTAAATATGGCCGATGCTTGGTGTGCTTGGCGTCATGCGCTTCTCCGCGTTTTTCTGGAACTCGTGCAGGTCAAAATAGTAGCCGCGGTCGTTGATCGTCGC
>JASLKI010000196.1 GCA_030747575.1 Verrucomicrobiota bacterium
TTTCAGTTGTACGCCGAAGAAAGATTCCTTTGCGTCTTATATGCACAAGACTCAGCTTTAAACCTTCACCACTTGTCTTTCGGTTTAGCAACCTTGCAGCATTAACGATGTCGCTTGCTTTACGGTCGTCGATTGCGACGACAACTACTCCCGTTGTAAGTCCTGCCTTATCAGCTGGCGAGTCGGCATCAACCTGTGACACAACTAGACCTTCGGCTGAATTGAATCCAAGCGCTCTGGCTACCTCCGGCGTCAACGCTTCCAAACTTACACCGGTCTTTTCACGGATGAGACCAGAGTTAAGAAAGGTTTTTTCGGGAATCAGGTTCACTGCACGTAAGAAGACATCATCCCCGCGCTTGATGTCGATTTGCACTGTCGGATTGTAGCCCAAATCCAGCAGTCTTACTGCAAACTCGATGAAGTTGCGAGGGGAGTGTCCGTTGATCTTGGTTATTTGATCGCCCACTGCCATGTCAGCCTTGGCGGCGGGACTGTTCGGTTCAACCGCTGTGACCGTCAAAGGTCGACTGCCAGCATCAACTTTGGCGCCAAACCAATTCCCCTCCAAAAACTCTGGCGTGAAGATTCGAGAAAGCGCTTCATTAACCCGTTTGACGGGAATGGCGAAACCGATACCTTGCCCCTCCTTGAGCACCGCGACATTGATCCCGATGATTTCACCGTCAAGGTTGATCAACGGGCCGCCACTGTTCCCCGGGTTGATAGATGCATCGGTTTGCAACCAATCCGGTATGTCAAGTTGGCTGCCCTCCGTCTCGGTGCGGCGACTTTTTGAACTGAGAATTCCACGACTGACAGAACCACCTAGGCCAAACGGGTTACCAAGCGCTAGCACTGTTTCACCGAGCAGCAGGTCACCGTTGTTTGCAAAGTCGGCGACAGCAAACGTTTTACCAGCTTCCCCGTGAATGATTTTTAGCAAGGCGATGTCCGTCGTAAGGCTGCCGACAACCACTTCCGCTTCGTAAGTCTTGGGTTCGCCAGCTTCATTGTTGATTTTGACCCATATTTCATCTGCATCCTTGACCACATGCACATTCGTCAGCACATAGCCGGACGCATCCACCACGACGCCGGAACCGGCGCTTTCCTGTGGTGGCAACTCCTGCGCATAAGGAGCCCAGTTGTCTCGCCACCAATCGTAGTAATATCGAACCCGTTGCACTCGAGTTTTGGTTGCAATATTAACCACACTAGGCATGACCAAACCAGCCGCTTCGACTACTGCATCTTGACGCTGTGATTCTTCCGCTTGGAGAAACACACTGGCGACAAAGGACAGGACGAGGATTGCCCCAAGTTTAGTATTTCTTTCGGTTACTGCCATAAAAAAAGCCTATAGACAGGTGCGCCACAATGGATGTTCATTTAACTTTAAAAAAATCTTCCCCGAACAAAATAAACTCGCGTTGCTTAAAATCGACAAAGTAGGGTCGCCGGATGTGCTTCACCCGCTTCCGCCGACAGGAGGAGACCGAATAAATGTCGAATGACTCCAGGACTGACCCTCGCCCGTGGCACTCGGGTATCACACGCTATCAATGGATGGTGTTGGTTGTTGCCTCACTTGGGTGGGTGTTCGATATTTTCGAGGGCCAAATTTTCGTTGCATCGATGCGCGATGCCATGCCGGATCTGCTGGGGGTATCCCCCGATCATGACTCGGTGCGCGCATGGAACGACCGTGCCTTTGGTTTCTTCCTGCTGGGTGGCGCATTTGGCGGCGTGGTGTTTGGCATGATCAGCGACCGCATTGGCCGCGCCCGGACGATGATCTACACCATTCTGTTTTACTCGCTCTTCACCTGCCTGAGCGCCTTTTCACAGGAGCCTTGGCACATGGTGGTGCTGCGGTTCCTCGTGGCAATGGGCGTCGGCGGCGAATGGGCCGTTGCCAGCGCCATGGTGGCCGAGGTGATGCCCAAGCGATCGCGCCCGGTGATGAGTTCCATTTTTCATGCCTCGAGTGTCTTCGGCACCTTGCTGGCAGTGGCGGCTATTTATTTGCTGATTGGAAACCCGGAATTAAACGCGTGGCTGGCAGGCAAAGGCATCGACGGCTGGCGTGTGGGGTTTGCCATCGGCGTGTTGCCCGCATTTCTCACACTTTGGATTCGCTGGAAACTGCACGAACCGGAGAGCTGGACCGCCGCCCGCGACCGCGCCGTGCGGGATAAAACCCAGCGGACAGGCCGGATCGGTGAGCTCTTCTCCGCAGCCCACCGGCGTAACACATTGATCGGCGTGACCCTTGCGACCATCGGTCTGGTCACGTTTTGGGGAGGCCACATTTATGGCAAAAACGCCCTCATGCGCCAGGCACAGGCCGAGGTTTTAAAGATGGAGAATATCGGCGCCGACGCTGATAAAGCAGTCAAGAATGCGGCTTTTGAGAAGCACAAATCCGAAATCAAGCGGGCCGAGATGACGAGCATGGCGCTGAACACCACCGGAGCGGGCCTGGGCCTCGTGCTCTTCGGCGGCATCTCGATCCGACTCGGGAGGAAAGGCGCCTTTGTACTCTACCACGCGATGGCTTTTGTGATGATGCTGGTGCTGTTCCAGTGGCTGATCCCCGGCGACGCCTCCAAGGGAGTGCTCATGGTGTGCCTGCCTGTGTTCGGGTTTTTCACCGTGGGCATGCATGCGGGCTATGCCGTGTATTTTCCGGAACTGTACCCAACCCGCCTGCGCGGCACGGGAACGGGCTTTTGCTTCAACATGGGCCGACTGGGCACCGCCGCCGCGTTCTTTGGCTTTGCCGCCATGGCCAGCCCGCCCACGCCAGAAACCAAGGCCATGTGGCTCGCGCCCCTGTTCCTGCTCGGCGTGGTCGTGGTGTTGTTCGCCAAGGAAACCCGCGACGAGGATTTGCCGGAATAAGGCGGGGACGTCCCCCTACACCAGCGAAAAACCATCCGCCGCAAACTTGGCCAAGCGCATCTCATGTGCCCCGTTGGCGCGGGTGAGTTCATGGATGAAAATAATCTCATCGCCCATCCGCTGCGCGTCGATGTAGCGCAACGAGCCGGAGGCGTGGGGGCTGAGAACAACCGGGCCGTCCGGCGAGAGTACTTCCCATGATTTCAAATCATCCGAGACGGCCAAGCCGGTTTTTTCCTCGTAGTTTTCATGATGACCGGCGCTGCCATCGTAGAATGCGTAGTAACGGCCATTGAGCGGCAACACACTGTTGATGCGACGGCAATATTTGTCCCACGCAGTGTCGCCCTCAGGCTCCAGCACGATGCCCTGCCAGTCCCACTGGTCAAGATCGGTTGAGGTGGCCAGCGCGGTGGCGCTGACGCATTCGCCGGTGTTGAAAATATCCAGCGAGTCATGCGATTTGTCGCCAGTGGTAGAGGTGCTTTTTGCGACGCTGAGGAAGAGATAATAAATGCCATCAACCTCCATCAGCCACGGGTCCTTCACGCCCTCCAGCCCCAAGTCGGTGGCGGTGAACAGGCGTTTCGTGTTGTTAGGGTCAAGAGCCTCCACTGTATCCGCCCGGTTGACGGTGGTGCACCAGCGGCCATCTTCCGGGGCCACATAACTGGTGAAGTAGCGCCATTGGCCGTCTGGGCCGCGCTTGAGGGTGCTCTTCTCGATTGAGGCGGAATCGTACTGGTTTTTGCGCACCGACCACACGTCTTCAAACGTTTTAAAATCAGTCGTCCGAGCGATTCGCGACTCGCCGCCGCGGTCAGGCTCCACCCCTCGCGGACGGCGGATTCGATAGGTAAGATATGCGACCTGGTCAGCCTCATCCCAGCACCAACCGGGCGCACCCACCCAATATCCTTTTTCGTCTCCCACAGGTTCGCGAACAATCGCCCCCTCCAGCAGTTCCCTTTCAATGTTCAACCGTTTCATTTAATCGTGATTATTTTTCTTGTGCGGATGGATTCCTCCGCCGCGATGGCCAGCAACGTGCCGTCGATGCAGTTGGCCACCGAAGTCAGCTGTGTCTCCCCTGTGCGGATGGCGCGGATGAAGGCCGGATGAATCTCGGCAAACCCTAAGTGCCCACCCCAGCCGGCACCGCGCTTGGCCTTCACCTTGATGACTCGCGGCTCGCCTTTCCGTTTGCCGTGCTGCCAATGGAGAATTCGCAGGTTGTCGAGGTCGGTCTGCAAAACGCCTTGGTCACCCACCACGCCCATCTCGAGCGTCTCCTTCGGTGGCTCGTGTGCAAACAGGCAAAGATGCAGCGTCCCCTTCACGCCGTTGGCGTAATCCCAACTCACCGTCGCGTGGTCGTGTACTTGGTTGGCGCCGGGGATGACGCGGTTGACGGCGTTGCTGCCGAACGCACTCACACGCCTGGGCCGGGCACCCACCCACCAGTTCATCAAGTCAAAGTGATGGCAGTTTTTATCGACGAGACAGCCGCCGCTCTTTCGCCGGTCTTGAATCCATTCCCGCGACTTGGGCTGGAACGGCCCGCGAAACTCCTTGCACCATGTCATGTGCGGCGTGCCAACCGCGCCCGCATCCACCAGCTTTTTGAACTTCCCAAAAAACGGCGAGTACCGCAATTCATGGCCGAGCAGCAGCACGCGATCACTTTTCGCCGAGGCGCGCAACAACTTGCGGCACTCGGCCGGCGTGATGCCGACGGGCTTCTCGAGAAAAAGATGTTTTCCTGCCTTGAGCACCTCGAGCGCCAGCGGCACATGGGTGAAATTGGGCGAGGAAACCACCACC
>JASLKI010000197.1 GCA_030747575.1 Verrucomicrobiota bacterium
CAGGCCTATCAAACGCTCACGGGGAGCGTGTCGGAGGCATTCGACATTACGCGCGAAGACCCCAAGCTGATCGAGCGATACGACACATCGAGGCTGATGGATGTCTCGCGCATCAGCAAAAAGTGGAACAACCATCCGCGCTACGCCGAGCACGTGAACAGCCTCGGCAAGCTGCTGCTGCTAGCCCGGCGCCTGGCTGAGCGCGGCGCGGGCTTTATTACCATCACCACCAACTTCGTGTGGGACATGCACGCCGACGCGAACAACGCCACAATGATCGAGGGCATGGGCTACGTCGGCACGCCGTTCGACCATGCGGTGAGCGCGTTCATCGAGGACGTCGAGGCGCGCGGGTTGCGCGACAAGATCCTGCTCGTCTGCTGCGGCGAGATGGGCCGCACGCCCAAGGTGAATGCCCGGGGCGGCCGGGAGCACTGGGCCGGTGTAGCGCCGCTGCTGTTGTACGGCGGTGGGCTGAAAATGGGCCACGTTGTCGGCTCCACAACTCGCGATGGTGGCGAGCCGGCCAGCGATCGCATCACCATTCCCAACCTGTATGCCACGATCATGGACACCGTGCTGGATACCGGCATGCTGCGCACCATGGCGGGGGTTCCTCCCGAGGTGCAACGCGTCATCCACGGCGCCGACCCCATCACCCAGCTGCTCTAGACTTCAATTCTCCGCCTGGCCAAGGGCGCGGTCGATGATGCGGTAGGCTTCGTTGCGGGTCTCGGTGGGGAAGTCGTGTTCGCAGTTGGGGGTGCGGAGTTGCAGGGCGTCCGCTTGGCCAAGCAGCCTGTAAACTTCGCGTGCCTTGGGGATGGCTTTTTTTACGCCGCGAACGTCGAAGTTGCTGTCGTGCAGCGGTGAGATTGAGAAGAAGGCGCGTGGGGCGAGCGCGGCGACGACTTCATAAAAGTCGAACGGCACACGGTCAGGGTCGAGCTTATAGCGCGTCTTGAGCAGTGGCATGTAACGGTCGCTCGTCCAGCCGGCGATTTTCCCGCCGTAGTAGTCGTGGAACGGCGTCCAGCCGCAGCTGGAGACGATGACGCTGATGCGTGTGTCGAACACGCCCACGAACATCGCGTTGTGTCCGCCGAGCGAGTGCCCGATTGCGCCAATGCGCTTGGGATCGACCTCGGGCAGCGACTGAAGCAAATCCACGCAGCGCATGTGGTTGAAGATGCCCTTCATCGTGCCGGAGACGTAGTCGTCCGACTCGAAGTCGTATGCGTAGTCGCCGAACGACGGGTAATCGGGAGCGATGACCACATAGCCGCGCCTGGCCAGTTCGTAGGCGTAGGCTCGGTTGGGGACACCGCCTTGTTTCGTGACTCGATGCTTGCCGAGCGGCGAGGTCGGGTGCAGCGCGAGGATGCCGGCTCGTTTGGCCAAGAGGCTGGCCTTGGGTCGATAGAGCAGGGCGGGGAGGCGATCGTTTTTCTCGGTGACAAAGTCGATGCTCAGCCGCGTGAAGCCGTTGCCGTCGGTTTGGCTGCGCACGCGCATGTCGAGCGGTGGGAGGGCGGTGCGGCTTGGCAGCGGCCCCATCGCCTGCTGCATGCCGTCGACGATTTGCCGCCGCCGCTTGGCCCAGTCGGCGGGCGTCTTGACGGGGTGTTCGCCGCCGGCTTGGCCGCGATAAACGAGCAGTCGCGAGTGGTCGATGCGGCTGGGCTCCGCGGCCAGGCGCGGCAGCATGCCGGCGAGCAGCGATAGTGTTATCAGCAGCCGGGTCATCTCGCGCTGTGGCGGCGCAGCCATCGCATCGGCAGGGCGGCGACGAGCATGAGCGCCCAGCCGATGACCATGACGTTGACGATGTACCACGGCCAGTCGCCCATCACGAGTGGGTTGTCCACTGCCGGCCGGGCGCAGAGGTACATGTAGTTTGCGTCAGTCAGCCAGTTCACGATGCCGACCGGGAGCATTATTGCGACAATCAGGAGGAGCGTGCGCACCACGGCGCCCCGGCTCGTGAGCATGCCGTCCACGACGACATTCCACAGGGCGAACTGGATAATCAGCGCGTGGTGGATGAAATAGACAACGTACTCGGTGAGGTTTTTCAGGTCGTCTAAATTGGGTGTCAGCAACGCCTGCATCACCGCTGTCGCGGCGGTGAAGTAGGCAAACTCAAAACAAAAACGGTTGCGCGTGATCAAGCCGATGGCGGCGATCACCAGTCCGTAGTTGCAGAGGTGCAGCGGCAGATCCTGAATCAGGTTGAGTTCGCGGAAGCTGGCGCGGTTGGCGTAATCGACGACCTCCTGCGCGACGGCGAACACGATCAGTGCCCAGACGGCGTGCCGCCGGTTTGTCACCGAGAGGCACCGGCCGATGAGTGGCACGCAGACGATAGCCAGCAGCGACAGGCCAAGCGCCGTGAGGTGCGCTGAGTCGAACAGGAGGAGAGACTCGCTGAAGGCGTTGGGTTGCGTGGGTTCGTTCAACGGGCTGCCTCCTTGGCCAAGCGCGGGTGCGCCGGGTTATTCGCCCATCAGCCTGGCCAGCGTCGGTTCGATCGACTTGGCCCAGATTTCGTAACCTTTCGGCGTGAGGTGCAGGAAGTCCGGCATGATGTCCTTGGCTATCGTGCCGTCGGGACTGACGAAGTTGTGACCGATGCGCAGGAAGGTCACATGCGGCCGGGCATCGAGCCGGGAGAGCACCTGGTTGACCTGCAGAATCTTGCCACGCTGCGCGTTGATGCGCTGGCCGCGCGGGAAAATGTCGAGCAGCAGAATCTCCATCTTGGGCAGCTTGGCGCGGAGCTTGTCGACAATCGCCGTGACGCCGTCAATCATCTCCTCTGCGGTACTGCGGCCGTCGCCCGAGTTGTTCGTACCGATCATGATCACGGCGGCCTTGGGGCGGATGTTTTTGATGTTGCCGTTGTCGAGTCGCCACAGCACGTGCTGCGTGCGGTCGCCGCCGATACCAAGATTCACGGCGTTGCGCTTGGCGTAATGCTTCGCCCAGACGGCTTTGCCGCTGCTTTCCCAAGCATGCGTGATCGAGTCGCCAATAAAGATTAAGTCGACGTTGCCCTTGGCCACGCGCTGGTTGAACGATTCATGCCGCTTCATCCAGCCGCCGCTGCGCGGCTCGGGAGTGACGGCGGAGTGCGCCGGCTTGTCGGCGGCCTGCAGGGAGGCGGACAGAATAATTGAGAGCGACAGTGTCAGGGATTTCATGCGTGCGCGGACGCTACCCAAGGAAAAGTGCCGGGTCGAACAATTTCTGGATAGTTTCAAGGAAGAGCCGGGAAATGAACATGGATGGACAGGATCGAAAAACTGGGAACGCTTGGCCAAGCGCTTGGGAGTTGGGCGGCCGTGGGGATCGCGGCGCATCATCTTCCTTTTTCCTCTGCGGCCTCTGCATTTAGTTTTTCACCGAAAACTTGAAAACTATTTGGCGGGCGGGGTTTTTGGATGGCTAGGGCTTCGATCAGGTCGCGCTGTTTGCATGCCGTGACACAATGCAAAGATTCTATTTAGAAATAGAGTCATTCTGTGATGTGCGACAGGGCATAACCGCCAGCTCGTCAAGTTTTTGGATCCCATGATGGGCAGGCATTATAGTTAAGGAAATTATTTACTAAAAAAGAGTTGTCATGTTTTTGGCTTCATGGCACGCTCTTGCGCTCGACACAATGAATACAGTCCTTGCAGACCTAGGTTTCTGGGGAGGGGTCGTGGAATACGCCACCTCGCTAAGTGGTCTGCCGTTCGTGTATGGCATCTGCGCGCTTGTAGGTGGGTGTCTTTTTCTGGTCGTAATGGTGCTGATGTTCATTGGGATAGAGTTTGATCTCGATGGGTTGGCGGACGGTTCCGGGCATGTTTCCCTGCATGGGATCAGCGGTTTTTTCACCCTGTTCGGTCTCGTCGGTTTATATTTGGCCGGTCTGGGCCACGGCGTCTTGGTATCGTCCATGGGCGGGATCGGGGCGGGTGGCGTGATGTTCCTGGGTGTAAGCAGACTAATCGTGGCCATGAAAAATATGGAATCTAGCGGCAACATAACCGTGGACCAGGCCGTGGGAGCCAGAGGCTCAGTGTATGCGGAGATTCTGCCTGGGGAGTCGGGGGCGGTTAACATTTTCATAAACGAGCGGGAGAGGCGTTACGACGCTGTGACCGACGAACCGGCCGGCCTGAAGACCGGGGACGTAATCGAAGTGAAGGAAGTCATCTCAGGCGATTTGCTAAAGGTAACCAAACTAACAACATAAAAAAGAAAGGAATCAAATGAACATGTTAACACAATTGAATGGGCTGCTTCAGTCAAACGGCGGCAGCATGGCAGACCTCAACACCTACATGCTGCTCCAATCGAGCGTAATGGATATAATACCGGTCATTATCATTCCCGCGGCAGTCATTATTGGGGTCGGCACCGCTGCCTACTGGGCCTCCCGGTATAAGAAATGCCCCTCCAACAAGATTCTTGTCGTCTACGGCAGGGTCAGCGGTGGCAAGTCTGCCAAGACTCTGCACGGTGGTGGTGCTTTCATCTGGCCGATCATTCAATCTTACCAGTTCATGTCGCTTGAGCCCATACAGTTGAAGGTGGACTTGCGCGGTGCGCTGGCGTCCAACAACATCCGCGTCAACGTGCCCAGTACCTTCACCGTGGCGCTGGATACGGATCCCGTGATGATGAATACTGCTGCTGTGCGTCTTCTGGGTATAACCCAAAGTGATATTGAGGAACTGGCTAGTGAAATCATTTTCGGTCAGTTGCGCCTCGTGGTCGCCCAGATGGAGATCGAGGAGATCAACAAGGATCGCGAAACTTTCGAGAAAAATATCCGAGAGCTGGTTGGCAAG
>JASLKI010000198.1 GCA_030747575.1 Verrucomicrobiota bacterium
TCGCTTGGTAGAGCGAAAGGATGGAAAAAAAATCGAAATAGAATTCTTTTGGCCGCCTCACCCCACCGGACCTACCGCCGGTTACACCGCCCCACTCAAGGCATGGAAGCAGACCACCATCACCGGCCTGCTCGATAACCCCCTGGTCCTCAAGGGCTGGTTCTCGCAGACCTACGCTCCGGGGCATCACAACTTTTGGGAGGAATTCATCTTCGAACCATCGATGGAGGAGGGCATCTCCGAAGAATTGCTGGCGGAGTTGGAGGAAGCTGATGTGAAGCAGATTTATCTTTTTATCGAACGGTGGCGTTCCTCCAATGCCATGATTATTGGTTTTGACGGTGAAGCTCGTGTATTTTGATTCCGGAAATAACGGAATTAGTTTTTTTTGACCTCCACCTGGTTGATGTTGGTCGCGCTTCTAGCTCACTTGGGTCTGGGTAAAATGCTAACCTCGGCTTGAGGAGTTGAAGAACAGAGCTAGCAGGGAAAATTGAAGATATAGCCCAGTTCCTCTTGACTCGACTTGAGTCTTTTCTTGGTTAATAATTTCTCTCCTTCGGTGAATATTTTTTTTCAATTTTCATTGAGTTAATCGAATGAAATCCGGCAATGGAACAGAGCCTAAAGTAGCAGCTGATTCAGTCGGTTTACAGGGCAGACCTTTGTGGAACCCTGCCCGTCCAGGGCACGAGTTGCTTGAGTCATTACGCAAGGAGATTACCGCCAACGGCATGCCGGGTGCCGATCGTATTCGGGAGATCGCTGAAGAGCACACCACCACCGCTGCCAAAGTGCGAGGCGTGATCGGGTATTACTCTGATCTCACCAAAGATCCTTCAAGTGTCAAAGTGTGCATGGGTGAAGCTTGTCGCTCGCGCGGGGCGGCAGGAATGTTTGACGACTTGAAGACCAGTGGTGTGAAGGTGGATATGATTCATTGTACGGGTCGTTGTGCCTGTGGCCCTATTAAAGTCGAGGGCGAGCCGGTCAATGAGCCCTTGACTAAGACTGGAGTCGAGGGTGGTAACACGTTTTTCGTTAGCATGGACACCGCGAGTCGGGAGCTGGGCAGTGAGCTCTTGGCCAATCGCCTAGCTGAATCGATCGGCGAGAGGGATTCTTTGGTTCGGACGGGGAGTCGGGGATTGTTCCATCTTGAGCCGATGGTTGAGGTCGATACTGGTGGGCAGCGAGTGGCATTTGGCCCCGTGAACGAGGATGAATCGGGAACCATTTCCGCAGCGGTGGCTTCCGGTGACTTGGCTAAGCACAATAAGTATCTTGGACCAGTGGCGGAGCTGGATTTAATGATATCCCAAACGCGTCACACGATGGGTCGCTTGGGTGAATGTAATCCGACCGACCTGAATGGCATGCGGCGGCTTGGGGCCTATGTTGGGTTGGCCAAGGCGCGCGAGATAGGCTCGGCAGGAATTTTGGACATGGTTGAGAAAGCCGGTTTGCGTGGGCGCGGGGGGGCGGGTTTCCCGGCCGGCTTCAAGTGGCGTGCGGCGGCCAAGGAAACGTCGCCGGTCAAATATGTTGTGGCGAATGCAGACGAAGGCGACGCTGGGACGTTCATTGATCGCATGTTGATCGAGGGTGATCCACACTCGCTGATTGAGGGAATGCTCATTGCAGCCGAGGCGATCGGGGCGACTTACGGGCATGTCTATTTGCGAAGTGAATACCCTGAGGCAAGGGTGATACTGCAACAGGCGATTGATGATGCGCGTGCCGCTGGACTGTTCGGCACCGGGTATGACATGGAGATCAACGTCGGAGCTGGTGCCTATGTTTGTGGAGAGGAAACGGCGCTGCTTGAGAGCCTTGAGGGTCGCCGTGGCGAGGTGAGAGCCCGGCCTCCGTTCCCAGCACAGGAAGGGCTTTTCGGAAAACCGACGATTGTGAACAACGTGCTGACTTTGGCCATGGCGGCGGCGATTCTTCGGGAGGGCGCCGAGGCTGTCGCGGCCCTCGGCACGGAAAAGAGCCGGGGCACGGTCGTAGCTCAAATCGTTGGCAAGGTGCAGAGACCCGTCTGTGTCGAGGTGCCATTCGGGGGCACGGTGGGTGGGTTACTTCGCGACTATTCCGGCGTTGAGGGGGTGACTGCGATTCAGGTCGGTGGGCCGCTCGGTAGCGTATTTCGTACCAAGGAATTGGACGAAGTAGAATTGTCCTTTGAAGGGTTAGCTGAAGCTGGTGGTTTACTGGGCCACGGCGGGTTTGTGTGTTACGGGGAGGATTTTTCGCCACGCGAAGAGGTCATCCATTGGATGAATTTTTTCGCGGAGGAGAGTTGTGGCAAATGCACGCCCTGCCGCATTGGCACTCGACGGGCGCTTGAAATTTTGGATCGCGTCGGCACAGGTGAAGAGTCCGGTGGAGATCGCGACCTGTTGACTGATTTGGATGAAGTGATGACGAACACCTCACTTTGCGCTTTAGGAGGACTGGCGATGAATCCAGTTCGTTCAACCATGGAGAAATGGCCAAAAGCGTTTACGGCCAGTAAGGAGAAATGACATGAATAATGATTCCATTAGCCTCA
>JASLKI010000199.1 GCA_030747575.1 Verrucomicrobiota bacterium
TGCGATCTGCTGGGATGCCAAATCCGGCAGACCGCAGTGGAAGGAGCGGCTCGGCGGTAAATTTTTCACTTCTCCGGTGATGGCAGGAAACCGGATTTACGGAACGAACCTCGACGGCAAGACGTTTGTCTTTGAAGCCAATCCTGACGAGTTCAAGCTGCTCGCCGCGAACCAGCTTGGCGACGAAGTGTACGCGTCGCCAATCGTGAGCGGGGACCGGTTGTACCTGCGCGTGGCCTTCAAGGACGGCGAGCGCCGAGAATTCCTCTACGCCATCGGCGGCAAGTGAGCCTGCGTTTGCCCAAGCGCTTCCGGCTAGTGAATCCGCGCCGAATATTTTTGCTGAGTTTGTTAGCGTGTTCCCTGTTCAGTCCTTACGGGTGCGACAAGCGGTAAAAACGCGCCCCGGTTTTGGCGGGAGTCACTTTGATGACTAGTTTACCGTCCTCGACGGTGGCCTCCGCGCCGGCGTCCTGCCAGGGTCCGGTCACTTTTTCCGCGTACTGTGTCACCCAGCCGGTCTCGTCTGCAGACCAGCTCAGCGTGAGCGAGGAGTCCGCCCTTTGGCTAAGCGCCATGCTGATCGGAACAGCCGGTTCTTCCGGACCGGGCAGCTCGACCTCTATGCCTTTGCCCTTGATCAAGCGCACGTCGTCGATCAGCACAGTGTTATCTCCCTCAGCGGTTTGCTCGAAGGTGATCTCGGCCACGTCTGAGTCGGCGGTGAAGTTGTACACGTATACATAGTATGGTTCGGCATCGCCCACCGGGTTGACTTCGTACTCGAGTGCGGTCTCGCCGTTGACGGTGACGTTGAGCGTGGGCTTGTTGCCGCCTCGGGCGTTAAAGGAAAACGAGAGGTGGTACGCTTCACCATCCTCGAGTTCCGAAACGGTTTGCGTGAGGGAGGCATCCCCCTGCAGAAAGGCGACTCGGTCCTGCTCCGGGTTGATGCCGTTGTTGGCAAACGGCCCCGGACCGGAAACGTTGACGCCGTAGTTGCCGGTCGATGTCCAGCCACTGATGGGTGCGGGCTGGATGTAGCCGGGGAAGCCCGGCGTGCCGCTGGCCTCGAAGCCGGGGTTGATCATGGCCACGTTGTCTACGTTGCGCTTGGCCAAGGTGACACCATCAAGCAACAACGTGGCATCTCCGGCGGCGATGGCCTCAAAAACCAACTCGCCCGAGGATGACTCCGGAGTAAACTCGATGTGGTGATAATAGTACGGCTCGTCACCACCGACTGCATAGATCTCCGAAATGTAATCGAGCTCCTCCTCAGCAAACTGGATGGACAGGTCCATGGTTCCACCGCAGCAGTTCCGGACGTTGTAATGAAACTGCAACCAGTATTGCTGGCCTGCCTCGAGACCGCCGACAAGCTGCTTGAGCTTCCTTGAGCCTTGCGTGAAGGCAATCTGCACGCGATCGGGGATGACTCCGTTGTCCTGAAATGGCCCGCTGGCGTTGTTGACACCAGAGCCGCCCTCCCATCCACCGACTGCGCCATAATGAGGCCAAGCAGCAGACGGTGGATGATCCTCAAAACTGGGATTCTGGATCAGCGAACCACTCACGGCCACCTCAACTCCGGCCGGGTTGAAGCAGACGCCGTATTGGTTCGAGAAAACCAATGTGGCGCTGCCACGACTCAGCGCCTCGACTTCGAACGACTGGGTCAGCTCACCTTCGTCGCTAGTGAACTTCAGATCGAGACTGCCATCGGTTCCGCCGGTGATCCTGACAACTGACGGGTCGGAACTGCTCACGGTGAGAACGGCATCCTCTTCAGCGATCAACTCCTCAGGAATAGTCAGCGCGACGGCGGTGCCAGTCTGCCCAACGGTCAGTTTCAACTCACCAACGGATGAAGTGATACAGGGCAGCGTGGAGGAGGCGCCGGTCACCGTAATGTTGTCGAGGATGACCGTGTTGTCACCCGCCGCCGCCTGGGCGAATGACAGGTCCACCGCGGAGGCGGAGGCCGTGAAGCGAACGGTTTTTACATGGAAGGGGTTGGCTCCGCCGACGGCTGCGACTGACTCCTCGAGCAGCACTTGGTCGTCAGCTTTGACGACGAGTGTCGGCGAGTTGCCGCCTCGGGCGTTACAGGCGAAACGCACTTCATATTTTTCGCCCGGCACCAAGCCTGAGATCATCTGGTTCAGCGAACTGACTCCCTGCAAAAAGGCAACCAAGTCTTGGTCTTCAGTCTTGCCGTTGTTGGCGAACGGGCCGGGCCCGTTGAAGTTGACACCATAGTTCCCGCTGCCCGCCCAGCCGGCGATCGGCTTGGGCTGGATGTAGCCGGGCCAAGGCGGCGTACCGCTGGACTCGAAGCTGGGGTTCATCACGATGACATTACCCTCGTCGCGCTGCACGACCGAAACGGCATCCAGAATCAGCGTGGCATCTCCGGCGGTTTCCGCGCGGAACACCAACTCTGCAGTCTCGGTCTCGGGGGTGAACACAATGGTCTTGCTGAGATAAGGGTTCGCTCCACCGACGGCCTTGAACTCCTCGTGCCGAGCCAATTCCTCACCATCCAGTTCCACGATCAGGCTGATGGTGGAATCGCCGCAGCAGTTGCGGCGGTTGTAGTAGAATTGCAGCCAATACTGTTTTTCAGGATTCAGGCCGCTGAGCATCTGGGAGACCGTACGCGAGCCTTGGCTGAACGCCACTTGGTTACGGTCCGGTGTGCCGCCATTGTCATTGAACGGTCCGCCGATGTTGACACCACTGCCGCCAGCCCAGCCGCCAATCGGGCCGTAGTGCGGCCAAGCAGCGGCGGGCGGGTGCGCCTCAAAACTCGGATTCACGACGAAAGCCGAGCGCTTAGTCAGGAAGACCGGGTCGCCAATACAGACACCCGAGTCAACCGACAAGCTGAACGCCGCTTGACCACTGCCAAGCACCGCCACGTCCACCGTCTTTGTGTTTGGCCCTCCCTTGGCAAAAGTAAGCGTGATCGCGCCATCGGCGTTGTCATCGGGAATGGCTACGCTTGGGTCGCTGCTGGTCAGCGTGACGATGGTGTCTCCGTTCTCAATCAGGCCAACCGGCACCTTGACAGTGATTTGCGTGGCGTCGTCGCCGGGACCAAGGTCGTCATTGACCAACGTTGCCGAGACACAGGCGTGAGCGACCACCTCAAAGTCGTCGAACGTGTGTTCGAGGTCAGCGCCGTAGCCAAGCAGCGAGATGTTGTTCGCGTGGAAACCACCCTGCTTGGTGTACTCCATTGACGAGCCGGTGAGTGGCGATTCCTCCCCGTTGATCCACATGCGGACCGTAGCTGGCGTGCCTGCAAAATTGATCGAGTTGGATGTGATCCGCACGTCCAGTTCACCCTCGGGCAGGGTGCCGATCTCCGGGCTTCCGTATATGCCCACCGTCCCGTCGAAGACCTGCACTCGCCCGTCGTTTCGGAATAGGATGCCGAAGCCGTCGGATGCATTGACAAACTTGTTCTTCTCCGTCGCACCAAACACAACAGCGGCCCAGTCTGGCGAGTCGTAAAAATCGTTGTTCGATCCAGGATGCACTTTGAACGAAATTTCAAATTCAGGCCCATCGATGAAATTGTAATCGGGCGACACGTTTTGTCCCACGATGTAAAGTTTGCCCTCTGCCCAATCTGGATTCACTACTGTGAACTCATCGGCAGCACCACCCGCGGCCGATGCTTCCGATTCAACATAATCAAGAACTCCGGCCGTGCCGGTTTGGCGACCGCCGTCGTTCTCAAAATTCACATCCCAGTCCTCGGTAGAAGTCTCATATGTGTCGGAAAATACGACCTCCTCTACACCGAAACCGCTGGCCGCCATCACCGTGATGCTCCTGGCCTGAAACCCGGCCTGCTCACTCGAGAGTTGCACCCTGCCCACTCCGCCGCCGACCACGTTGATCTTGAACGTGCCATCGGCCTGATTGGGATCGGCGAAAGACAACACCAACTTGCCGTTGTCTCCCGCTCCCTCGATCCCGACTATTTCCGGAGTCAGGCTTTGCGCGGTGACCTCAACCACACCGGTCTCAATAAGCGACTTGGGCACCGAGACCGTAACGTCGTCCGTTGTGTCCCCGACGATGGCGTTGAACCGGGTCGGCGACACGGCAATGGCGGGGGCGGCCGAGACTTTCAAGTTATCAAACGTATGGTGCCATGTGTTGCCGCCAAATGCGCCGCCCAGCAGCGTGATGAAGTTGGCCTTGAAACCGGCGGCCTTGACGTATTCCGTGGCGCCGCCTGCTGCGATAACAGAAGCCTCACCGTTGATGAACACGCGAATAGTCGCCGGCGATGCTCCGTCAAAGCTGCCCACCTCTACCTCGATGCGAACCTCGAGGTCGTCCTTTGGGATACCGTCGGCGAATCCGCCGTCACCCCCGTAGATGCTGGCGCCGCCGTCAAAAACCTGGATATCGCCGTTGTTGCGGAACAGGATGCCGAAGCCGTCGGCACTGATGACCCACGAGTTTTTCGATGTGGCCCCAAACACGACTGCGGCCCAGTCGCCAGAGGCGTTGTCCTCGTCATCGACGCCGGCATCAACCTCGAACTCGATGGTGAACGGACTGCCGAAGGCGAAGTTGTGATCTGGGGAAACCGAAATCCAATCGCTGCCCGGCTCCGGGAACAGGCTCAACTTGCCGGGAGCCCACTCCGAGTTGAGAACGGTCAGATCCTCGGACGAGTCGGAATAAGTGGTCGCGCCCAGCACACCGCTCTGCCTTTCAACGTTCTCGAAGCCAAGATCGGTGGTTTCCGTCTCTGAGACCTCAAAGGTGTCCTGAAAGATGAGCACCTGTTCCTGCGCGAACGCTGTGCCGCCAAGGAGCGACCACAAAGCCACGCCTGCAATGATGAGCGCGAGGTTCATTGTGTTGGTTAGTGTGTTTGTTTGTTTCATTTTGTTCTGGAGTGGTTCTGTTTATGAGTAGTCAAATTCGCTGATGGAGATTCAATCATTCAAGATAACAAATTGAGTGATCATCTGCGGCGGCTTTTTTTCTTAAAGTCCATAATGATGTCGTCGATGTTGTCCTTCTTTCGCGACTCCACGTGCGAGTCCATGAAGGCGATGTTGGCGGCACCAGCGGGGTGTTCCATGTTGTGCTTGTAGCCGACATGATAACGGCCACTGCTGTTTTTGGTCAGGTAGGTCACGGCAGGATGGTTCAACTCGTAGGAGATGTCGGAGATCAAAAACGTGGCGGACGGCTCACGCACGGAGGTGAGCTTCGCGGTCTCGGGATGCGGCGGCTGGCCGGGTGGGGTCGGGTATCTGGGATTATTGGGGAAACCCAGGTTGTTGTACTGGTTCATCCCGTAACTGATCTTCCACGGGTTCCCTCCGGTGCGCCGCTCCTTGATGCGTGTTGGGCAGCGGTACACGTTTTTGGCAAAGTCGCTGTCTTCGGTTTTCCCTCCGGCCTTAAACTTGTTACGGAGTACGTACGACACCAGCAGGTTCTGGAAATTGTTGATGTTCGCGTCGTGCCGGATGGCCCAGGCGAAAGGGAGCTTGTCGTCATTGTCCATGACATACAGCGCAGTGGCCAAGCCCATCTGCTTGAGGTTGTTCTTGCACTGCGTGGAGACAGCCTGCGACTTGGCCTTGGCCAAGGCCGGCAGCAGCAGCGCAGCCAGAATGGCAATGATGGCGATGACCACCAGCAGCTCAATAAGGGTGAATCCCCGAGGTCTGTTTTTTCCCGGCTTTAGTGAGTTCGAGGCATTCATTTTAGTGGCATCTTGTTTCTACAAGGACAAGGGCCAGAATTGGACGATGAGTGGTGTGCCGAGGATGGCTATGACGATTTCCAGCGGCAGGCCAACCCGCCAGTAGTCGCCGAAACGGTAACCACCCGGCCCCAAAATCATGGCGTTGCACTGGTGCCCGATGGGGGTCAGGAACGCGCACGATGCCCCTACCGCCACCGCCATCAAAAACGGTTCGGGCTGCAGGCCAAGCGTGTCGGAGATGCCGACCGCGATCGGGGCCATGATGAACGCCGTGGCGGCATTGTTGATGATATCGGAGAGGCACATGGTCACGATCATGACCAGGGTGATCATCGACCACGACGGCAGTTCGCTGGTCAGGCCCTCGATCGACTCGGCGATCAGCTCGGTGCAGCCGGTCGTTTGAAACGCTTGGCTGACAGGAATCATCGCGCCGAGGAGGACGATGATTGGCCATTCCACCTCCCGGTAAATATCCCGGAGCGGTAAAATCCCGCAAAGACTGTAGGCCAGCACAGCACCCAAGAAGGCAATGGTCATTGGGAACCCAGTCATGCTCAAACCGATGGCTCCTGCAAATATCGCCACTGACAAACCAATCCGTGAGAACGTACCCACCTTTAGCTCCCGCTCGGCCAAGGGCAGCAGACTGAGATCGGTGGTGGTGTCGTCCATCTCCGGGGTTTTGCCGTGCAGTAGCAAAACGTCGCCGACGCGAAAAACCACCTCCTTGAGCTGCTTGCGGATGGGCTTGTTTTGACGCGCTACAGCCATGAGCGTCATCGTATTGCCACTGTGACGCCGGAGGTACGTCCGGGTGCGCCCCAGCAGCGGCGAGCCGGCTGTGACGATGGCCTCGGTAAAGCCGGTGTTCTCCCCCTTCAGGCTGTCGATGCGATGCCTCATCTCGGTGGACAGATGCAGGCCGTGTTCCTCGATCAACGCCTGCAACTCCACCGGGTCGGCCTTGACCACGTACCGGCAGCCCTCCTGTATGATGCCGTCCGGGTTAGGTGGCAGAACCTTGTCGTCCTTTCGGATGAATCCGAAGAGGGTCATTTTTTCGCCGACGAGTTCCTCTACTTCGGTCACCGTTTTGCCGATCCATTTGCAACCGTCCGGGGTGCTGATCTCGGTGATGTAATCGTCTATTTGGAACAGCGATTCCATGCCCGGTTTCTTGTGCGACTTGGCGGGGATCAGCCGCCAACCGACGAGCACGATAAACAGCAGACCGGCAATCGCCACCAAGCCGCCGACTAGCGAAAAATCAAACAAGCCAAACGCCGGCTCGTCGGTGAGCTCCGCACGCAGGTTGGCAATGATGATGTTCGGCGGTGTGCCGATCATCGTCATCATGCCGCCGAGGATGCTGGCAAACGCCATCGGTAACAGCAGGATGGTGGGCGAGCGCTGGCGGTCGACCGCCGTCTTCATCGCGACCGGTAGCATGAGCGCGAGCGCGCCGACGTTGTTCATGAATGCAGACAGGACCATGACGACCAGCGACAGGCTCAGAATATGTGGGAGCTGGTTTTTCGTGAACGGCATCACGCTGCGCGAGATTTGGTCCACCACGCCGGAGTTGCGCAGCGCCCGGCTGATAATCAGAACCGCTGCGACAGTCACCACCGCCGGATGGCCGAACCCCTCCAGCACCCGCTTGGGCTCCTCGACCAGTTTGGACGTTTCACCCCCGAGGATCGCGTCTAGCGCCACCAACGCCACCAGCGCGATGACTGCCACGACGTCGTAGCGCCACTTGTTCCACGCAAACAGGGCGAACATCACGAGAATCAGTCCAATAACGGCAATCTGGTCGGGTGTCATGAATTAAATTAGTTCAGCGTCCGCAAAACAATAACAAGCCGGCCAAGCGCATCAAACGCAATTCCTCCCCGCCCGCCGCTTGGCCAAGTGCGGGCAAAAACCTCTTATTCGGGATTGTGTATGGAGGCTTTTCCCGCTAGAAAACGGGCAGGATGCCATCCGTTGGAGACCAATTGAGGACCGCCCGCGAGGAGCAGGGCAAGTCGCTCGAGGACATTGGTGGCGAGCTTAAAATCCGCACCAACCACGTGCTGGCCCTCGAGGATGGGGATTTCGACAAGTTCGACGCCCCGGTGTTCGTGCGCGGGTTCGTCCGTTCCTACTGCCGGATTCTCAAGATCGACTCGGCCCCGGTGGTCGTCCAGCTCAACCACGAGCTTGGTGGCACGGATGCGCTGGCCAGCGACCCCGTGCTGTCTCCGGGCAAAAAAGGGTTTGTCTATCAACTCACGCTTTTTCTGACGCGCGTCAACTGGAGCATCTGGCTGCCTTTGATCGTGCTGATCCTGATCGCCTCGACGGTCTTGCTAGTGGTCGATGCCAAAAATGACCAGCGCGAGGCACTCAGAAGCGGCGACTGGGTTAACGACCTGCCGGCAGCCGAGTACAAGCCATCGCGCGGGATGCTCGAGTTGAAAATAAATGACCTGCCACCCGCGCCGGTCAAGCCGTCCGCCACCAACTCCCCGAGCGTCAAACCGTGACGCGATGGCAACGCCAACCGGCCCGGCACTCGCTGGCCGTGGCAACCTTGCTTGCCGGCCTGTTTCCGTTCGTTTGCAACACAGCCCATGCCGTTGACGGCGGCCCCGTCGAGTTCAACCGCGACATCCGCCCGATCCTCTCCGACAACTGTTACCAATGCCACGGGCCGGACGCCAACAAGCGCAAGGCCAAGTTGCGGCTCGACACCGAGGCCGACGCGTTTCGTGACGAGGACGGCGTGCGCCCGTTCGTCGCCGGCAAGCCAAGCGAGAGCGAGGCTTACCGCCGCATCTCCACCGCCGACGCGGACGACCTCATGCCGCCGCCGGACTTCGGCCGTGCTCTCACCGACAGCGAGAGGGAGTTGGTTCGGCGCTGGATTGAGCAGGGCGCCAAGTGGCAAAACCATTGGGCCTTCATCCCGGCCAAGCGCCCCGGCTTTCCGCTTGGCCAAGCGCGGGCTGGCGGCTGGCCGCTCAACGCGATCGACCACTTCATCCTGACCCGGCTCCGCGCTGGGCAGCTCGCGCCGTCGCCGGTCGCGGCAAGGCGCACGCTCATCCGCCGTGCCACACTTGACCTCACCGGCCTGCCGCCGTCGCCGGCCGAGATCGAGGCGTTCGCCGCCGACTCGTCGCCACGCGCCTACGAGCGCTTGGTTGATCGACTGATTGCGTCGCCGCGCTATGGCGAGCACATGGCGCTGGCGTGGCTCGACGCCGCCCGCTACGCCGACACCAACGGTTTCCAGGCCGACCGCACCCGCAATCAGTGGCATTGGCGCGACTGGGTCGTCGATGCACTGAACCGCAACATCCCGTTTGACCAATTCACCATTGAGCAGCTCGCTGGCGACCTGCTGCCCAAGCCGTCGCTCGGCCAGCTCATCGCCACCGGCTTCAACCGCAACCACATGCTCAACGGCGAGGGCGGCGCGATCGCCGCCGAGACACAGGTCGAGTACGTCGTCGATCGCGTTGAGACGACCGGCACTGTCTGGCTCGGCCTCACCGTCGGTTGCGCGCGCTGCCACGACCACAAGTATGACCCAATTTCGCAGAACGAGTTTTACCGGTTGTTTGCCTTCTTCAAC
>JASLKI010000200.1 GCA_030747575.1 Verrucomicrobiota bacterium
CGGCAACGAGTCGGCGTTTGGGATGACGCAGCACCTCATCGATCTCGGGCACAAGCGCATCGCGTTTTTTGCCGGGCCGCGATTCTCGGCGCGAGCGGTTTCGCGGCAGGAAGGCTACCGGCGCGCCCTGCGCGAGAACAACATCGAAGAAGATCCCAGCCTCGTTTTCAACGCCGGCATGACCATCGCCGAGGGCGCGAAGGCAGCGGAACATTTTCTCGAAGAACAAACGAAGGCAACGGCGGTGCAGACCGTGAACGACCTTGTCGCCATCGGTGCGGCGAACGTCCTCCTTGATCGCGGGCTGAAGATTCCCGACGACATGTCGATGGCCGGGTTCGGCAACATCCTCACCAGCGAACATTACCGCGTACCCCTGACCACCGTGCGGCAGCCCAAGTTCCGGCTCGGCATGGCATCGTTCGACACAATGCTCAAGCTGCTCGCTGGCGAGCGGCCGGAGTCACAGCGAATCGTCGCCGAGGTGCTGGTGCGCCAAAGCACCGGGCCGGTCGCCAAGTAACATCGCACTCGCTTGGCCAAGTGGGCGATCTCAGCAAAACTTTTCGCGTTCGCGACTACGACCTAGATGCCACGCTGGCGAGCGGCCAAGCCTTTCGCTGGCAGTCACTTGGCCAAGCGTGGGAAGGCGTGATCGGTGGCCGCTGGGTTAGGTTGTGCGCGGCCAAGGACGGCATCGCCGCCGAGGTGATCAAGCCAGTCAGCGACTGGTCGTGGCTCGAGGAATATCTGCAGCTGCAAGTTGATCTTGGCCAAGTGCTCGCTACATTTCCCGATGACGAACCGATGCGCAACGCCGTCGCCGCTCTCCCCGGCCTGCGTTTGCTTCGGCAGGATTACTGGGAATGCCTCGCGTCGTTCATCCTCTCGGCGACCAAGCAGATCGTGCAAATCCGGCAAATGGTCGCACTGCTGAGCGAGCGGCACGGAGAGCCGATTGCCTCCAGCGGCGGCGATCCGGCGTTTGCGTTTCCGACCATCGAGGCAATCGCATCGTGCAGCGAAAAAAAATTGCGCGAGTGCAAACTTGGCTTTCGCGCACCAAACCTGCTCGGCGCAGCGCGCGACATTCTCGACGAAAAAATCGACTGGCGGCGATTGCCGACTATGGCCACCGACGAGGCACGGGGGGAACTGACCAAGCTGCGTGGCGTTGGCCCAAAGATCGCCGACTGCGTGCTGCTCTTCGCTGGCGGTCATCACGAGGTGTTCCCGGTGGACGTGTGGATCGAGCGCGCACTGCAGCGGTTGTACTTCCCGAAACGCCGGCCAAGCGCCAAGCGGCTGCGTAAGTTTGCCGACACACACTTTGGCCCGTACGCTGGCTACGCGCAGCAGTACCTGTTCCACCACGCCCGCGTTCATTTGAAATTGAAGTAGCCAAAGATGAGTTTCCCGAAGCTGGATGTTTTGTTGTCGCCGGTTGAGTTTGAGTCGCTGCCGGGGCGCGACTTGAGTGCGACGTGTTGCGTGGTATTCGACGTGTTGCGGGCAACCTCGACGATGACTGTGGCCCTGGCCAACGGCGCGACCGGCATTCTACCGTGCGGGACGATCGACGAGGCAGTCGCCGCGCGCGCGGCGGATCCGAATTTGCTGTTGGCCGGTGAGCGCGGTGGCCTGCGGATCACCGCCGAGATCTCAGGTAGTATGGGTTTCGACTTGGGCAACTCACCGCGCGAGATGATCACCGAGACGGTATCAGGCCGGCAACTGGCAATGACAACCACCAACGGGACTCGCGCACTCAAGGCGTGTGCGGGAGCGCGGCGGGTTTGGCTCGGATGTTTTTTGAATCTGTCGGCGCTTGGTCAGACAATCCGCGATTACCGACCGGAACAGTTGCTTTTGGTCTGCGCTGGCACTGGTGAAAACTCAGCGCTGGAGGATGTGCTCGGGGCGGGTGCGATTTGTGATTTTCTGTGGAATGATCTTGGCCAAGCGGCGTCCGACGCGGCTCGACTTGCTCGCGATCACTACTGCAACAGCCGCGATCAACTGCTCGAGATTGCCAGCCAAGCGGCCAATGCTCGTCGGCTTTTGGGCATTGCAGGTCTCGCGAAGGATGTTGCGTTTTGTTTTGAACGCGACGCCTACCCGTTTGTCGGGGAGATGGGAGCGGACGGGTGGGTTACGGTTTGAGTTTAATAACGTTGAGTGCACAGAAACTCAGAGTAGCCCTACAGTGGAAAGAGGTTTATTGCGGAGAGTAGTTGCGCTTGGCCAAGGGGGATCAACAGCGTAGGTTCGCGGAGATGTTGTTAGGTTTTGGAATACTTGATGTTCGGAGTTTGGCTGCAGCATGTTGCTTGGCGCTTGGCCAAGCGACGGCGAATGAAACCAAGCCCGAGGTAAAGACCGGGACGCTAATTATTGAATTCGACGGTTTGGCCAATGACAAGGGAGAGGTGCTGGCTGGGGTTTACAATGAGGCGAAAAAGTTCCCGAAAGAAAATCAGGCACTGCACAACCTGAAGGCCAAGCCGGCGAAAAAGAAGTGCGTGATCAAGGCGGAGAAGCTGCCGTACGGCAACTATGGCGTTGCGGCGATGCACGATGAAAACAAGAGCGGCAACATGGACTACAATGTCATCGGCTTGCCCACGGAGAAGTACGGTTTCTCGAACAACAAGCGCCCGGGTTTGTTCGGCCCTCCAGGATTCAAGACGTGCCGGTTCGTGATCGACAAGCCGGTGGTGAAAATCAAGATCACACTAAAGTAGCGCCCACCCTTTTCAACACTGGGTGGCCATTCTTTTGCTTCAAGAGATTGTTTTATTCCTCTCTCTGCCCACTTCCGCTGAGCTGAAGTATCAATTCAGGGCACAAAAAAACCGGAACACAACATTCCGGTTTTTAAGAAATAAATTTGGCGACTACCTACTCTCGCACAACCTATAGAAGCACTACCATCGGCAATGCAGCGTTTGACGGCCGAGTTCGGAATGGAATCGGGTCGGGCCACTGCTTTATGGTCACCAAATAAATGTTAGAGAACGAGTTCTCTGAAAACTGTATGCAGATCAATTGTAGCAAATCGGGCAATCGCTTTTAAAGTGATTAAAAGTAATCAAGCCCTCGACCGATTAGTACCAGTCAGCTGAATGTTTCACAACACTTACACTCCTGGCCTATCAACCCGGTAGTCTTCCGGGGGTCTTACACTCACGAGGAGTGGGAAACTTCATCTTGGGATGAGCTTGGC
>JASLKI010000201.1 GCA_030747575.1 Verrucomicrobiota bacterium
CCATGATCAGTCGGCCACGACCCCTTGCTGCCGAGATGCCATTTCCCGGCGAAGAAAGTCCTGTAGCCGTTGTCGCGGAGTACCTCGGCGAGGGTGATCTCCGAGTCGCGCAGGTTTCGATCGTACTCAGCTGGCAAGTGGCTGTCGTGGCGCCCCCGTCCACTCCACGACTTGCCGGCAGCGTCACCAATCCACGTGGTGATGCCATGGTTCGGCGGGTATTTGCCGGTGAGAATACTGGCACGCGAGGGGCTGCAAACCTGGCAGGTGGCGTAGCCTCGAGTAAACTTCATGCCAGCGGCGGCGATGCGGTCGATGTGCGGGCTTTCGTAGTAGGTGGAGCCCTCATTGCTGAGATCGCGCCAGCCAAGGTCGTCGGCAAGAATGAAAACAATGTTGGGCCGGCGCTTGGCTTCGTCTGCGGCATGAACGTGCGCTAGGCCAAACAACAGGCAAACGAGCAGGGCGATAGATTGAGTGTTGAGTTTCATCACAATTTTGAGTGCTAAAAAGACAAGCTAAGCAGGGTGCCGCAGGAATTCAACACGACATCGGTAAATTATAGACCTGAAAATAACATCGGCGAACCCCAGACCATCGACGTCGTGGGCAGTCAACCCAACGATTCAATGCAAAATACGTTCCTTCACGAGGTCCTTCACGCCATCTGCCATGTGATGGGTCCGAGGGAAACCGAAATTAAGAGAACTTCGTTCCTCGCTTAGCGACAGGACTGTGCACGGCATGGAACCACAACCCTGCGGCGTTCAAGTGATGAAGCGGGTTGGTTTAGTTACCGCTGCCACCACGGCTGACTACCCGCTGGCGTGTACGCAGATTTTTTGCGAGACCTTGATTAATTAGCCCGATTTAGTTTAAATCCATCGACTTTAAGCAGGGGCCCTAGTCCCTTGAGGAGCGTTCAAAGCCATTTGAGCGGTGGTCAAGACCGAGAACACCCAAGACGCTCATAGCCCATCTCAGGGACGAGTTGTTCCTGCTGGGTGGAACATTGAACTAACCATTTTTTTATGCCAGATTCACAGCCCTGTGTTTTTGGCTGATTTGTTGGTGGATGTATCGACAGAAAATTTCGACAAAACTTAAACCACATACAAACAAATGTTTTATTTCAGGAAAATAATCATCCTATTGTCGTTGAGCTTGATCATAGCGCTACCGGACTCGCTGCAGGCCGCGCAGGAGAAACCGCACATCGTTTACATCATGGTCGATGACATGGGCTACGGTGACGCGGGGTGTTACAATCCGAAATCAAAAGTCCCAACGCCGCACATCGACTCACTGGCCAACGCCGGAATGCGCTTCACCGACGCCCATTCGCCGGGAGCTTTGTGTCATCCTTCAAGGTACGGGCTGCTGACCGGGCAACACCCGTTTCGAACAGATGTTTCGCTATGGCGGAAGCAACCTGTGATCCGGGAGGGACAGATGACGATCGCTTCGTTGTTGCAGTCGAACGATTACCGGACGGCGATGGTCGGCAAGTGGCATCTTGGCTTTCAGGAAAACGGCTACGACAAACCTCTCCCCGGCGGCCCTGCAGATCGCGGTTTCGATTCTTACTTCGGCATACGCGCCTCGACCGATATTCCGCCTTATTTTTACATTCGGGGCAATCGAGCCGTCGCACCACCAACCGACCACATCGAGGCGAACAACAGCAAGGGCTGGTCTCCCATCCAGGGCGCCTTCTGGCGGGCGGGCGGCATTGCGCCGGGCTTGCAACTGAAGGACGTACTGCCCCGCTTCACCGATGAGGCAATCACCGTCATCGAGGATCATGCCGAGACAAAAAACAAAAAGCCGCTGATGTTGTATCTCGCGTATCCGGCACCGCACACACCCTGGCTGCCGTCGCCCGAGTTTCGGGGTAGCAGCAAGGCCGGGATGTTCGGCGATTTCCTGGTGATGGTGGATGCCATGATCGGGCGCGTGCTCGAGGCACTCGACGAGGCCGGGATGAGCAAAAACACACTCCTGTTTTTCTGCTCCGACAATGGTCCCGTCTGGTACGACACCGACGTGCAGCGGCTTGGCCACGACTCCGTCGGTGAACTGCGTGGCATGAAGGCCGACGCGTGGGAAGGCGGCCATCGCATGCCGTTCATCGCACGCTGGCCCGGCAGGATTAAAGCCGGATCAGTCAGCGCACAGACGATCTGTTTTACGGATATGCTGGCGACGTTCGCCGCGGTCGTGGACGCCGAGTTGCCGCCGGATGCCGGGCCTGACAGCTTCGATATTCTCCCTGTGCTACTGGGCAAACAACCCGAGGCCAAGGCGATTCGAGGCCCACTCGTGATCCCCGCCCGGCGTGGCATGATGTCGATCCGCTCGGGGCACTGGAAGTTGATCACCGGCCTCGGCTCCGGCGGCTTTTCGAAACCAGCGCACATCAAGCCACAACCCGGCGATCCAAAGGGTCAGCTCTATCATCTCGGCAACGACCTAGCAGAAACCCGCAACCTGTATCAGGAAAAACCGGACATCGTGAAATCCCTTCAGAGCAAATTGGCGCAAATTCTGAATCAGACAAAAACACGACCGTAAAATCTCACCCGATCTAAGATCAATAAAATGAAACAACTAAAAATTAATCTTTTTTTAATTTTATGCCTCTTCTATGGGGCTATCCTGGAAGCAAAGGCTGCCAAAGCCGACAAGAACCGCCCTAATATAATTTACATTATGGTGGATGACGCCGGGTACGGCGACTTTGGCTGCTACGGACAAAAGCTATTTGCCACGCCAAACATCGATCGCATGGCGACCGAGGGGATGCGTTTTACGCAGCATTACTCAGGCAGCACAGTGTGCGCGCCAACCCGCTGCAGCATTATGAACGGCGTACACACTGGTCATGCCTACGTGCGCGGCAACCGCGAAGTGCAACCGGAAGGTCAGGCTCCGATCCCGGCAAACATGATCACCATCCCCAAGCTACTTAAAGAGGCCGGCTATACCACTGGCATGTTTGGCAAGTGGGGCCTCGGTGCGCCAGGGTCGAGCGGTGATCCCGTAAACCAGGGTTGGGACGAGTTTTTTGGCTACAACTGCCAGCGCCAAGCGCACACGTTTTATCCCAAGCACCTCTGGCATAACGACAACAAGGTGATGCTCGACGGCAAAGCCTATTCGCACGACCTCATCCAAAAACAGGCACTAAAATTCATCCGCGATAACGCGAAGAAGCCGTTCTTTGCCTACCTGCCGATCACCATCCCGCACGCGGCCATGCAGTGCCCTGAGGAGGATGTCGCTCCTTTCCGGAAAAAGTTTCCGCAGTTCGAAGACAAGATCGGCAAGTACGGCCATGGCACGAAGGTTCGAAATCCGGTCGCTGCGTTTGCCGGCATGATGACCCGCATGGACCGTGGCGTTGGGCAAGTACTCGATCTGTTGGACGAATTAAAAATCGCCAACAACACTCTCGTGTTGTTCTCCAGCGACAACGGGCCGCACCATGAGGGCGGTCACCAACCAGGATTCTTCAATAGCAACGGGCCGCTGAAAGGCCATAAGCGTGACCTGTACGAGGGCGGCATCCGCGTACCGTTAATCGCCTATTGGCCCGGCAGGGTGAAGGCTGGTAGCGTGAGCGATCACATTTGTGCTCACTGGGATTTGATGCCAACGTTTTGCGAACTTGCGAAAATATCAACCCCGAAACACACCGACGGCATCTCGTACGTCCCTACCCTCAGTGGTGGCAAACAAAAGAAACACGACTATTTATACTGGGAATTTCACTCATACGGAAACGCACAAGCCATTCGTATGGGCGATTGGAAAGCGATTCGCTTGAAGGTCAAAAACAACCCCGACGCACCAATCCAGCTTTACAATCTCAAGCAAGACATCGGCGAAACCAAAAACATAGCTGCCATGCATCCGAATGTGGTGAAACGAATTGCCCCATTGTTCAAGGAGGCTCACACACCCTCTGAACGGTTCCCGTTGTTCGCGAAGAAGAGATAGCGCTTGGGCAAGGGGAGGACAAGGCCCCAAACTTTCAATAACACCAAACACAACGATGAAAAAACTAATCCTTATAGTATCTGTGATCTCATGCAGTCTATCAGTTTGTGTTGAGGCGGCCAAGCAAGGGGAGGACCGACCCAATATCGTTTTGATCATGGCTGATGATATGGGCTATGAAGCCTTGTCAGTAAATGGCAGTGAATCCTATAAATCACCAAGTCTAGATAAGTTGGCCGCTCATGGCATTCGTTTCACCAACTGTTTCGCAAACCCGATCTGCACCCCGTCGCGGGTGAAGATCATGACCGGGCTATACAACGTCCGTAACTACGTTGAGTTTGGCCATCTTGATCGCGGACAAACCACCTTTGCCCATCAACTGAAGGCTGCTGGGTAT
>JASLKI010000202.1 GCA_030747575.1 Verrucomicrobiota bacterium
AACGTGCAGTGGCCGTTCGTGCTCGGCATTGTGCTCGCGGCGCTCGGCGGCTTTCTCGTCACGAAGCACGCGCCCAAGCCGAGCCCGCCCGCCGAGGCCAAGGCGTCCCCTACCCCGTGATGCCGCGCACGCACGCCAGTAACCGAGAGGAACTGGAGCGCATCCAGTTAGCCAAGCTCCGGGAGTTGCTCGCGGCTGTCCGCCCGGACAACGCTTTTTACGAAGCCAAGCTTGGCCAAGCCGGCATCGACGACTCCGTTGCGTCGCTCGCTGCGTTTCGTGCAAACTGCCCGTTTACGACCAAGCCGGAACTTGCCGGCGATCACGCCGCCAACCCGCCGTACAGCAGCAACCTTACTTTCCCGCTCGAGCGCTACACGCGCATCCACCAAACCAGCGGCACCAGTGGCGCGCCGTTGCGCTGGCTCGACACGCCGGAAAGCTGGCAGTGGATGATCGACAATTGGTGCGACATTTTCAGTGCCGCAGGCGTTGGGGCGAACGACCGGGTTTTTTTTGCATTTTCGTTCGGGCCGTTCATCGGTTTTTGGCTGGCGTTCGAGGCCGGTGAGGCGCTCGGCGCATTAAGCATCCCCGGCGGCGGCTTGAGCAGCGCGGCAAGATTGCGGGCCATATTCACTCACGACGCCAACGTCCTCTGCTGCACGCCGACGTACGCACTGCGCCTGGCCGAGGTCGCCAAGGAGGAGGGCATCGACCTGGCCAAGTCGCCGGTGCGCACGATCGTCGTCGCCGGCGAGCCGGGCGGCAGCATCCCCGCCACACGCAAACGGCTCGAGGAGGCTTGGCCCGGTGCAACAGTTTTTGATCACCACGGCATGACCGAGGTCGGCCCGGTGACCTATCAATGCCCCGCCCAAGCCGGCGTGCTGCACGTGCTCGAGGAGGCGTATCTGCCGGAAACCATCGACCCAAAAACCGCCGAACCGGTCGCGGCCGGCGGGACCGGCGAACTGGTGCTGACCACGCTTGGCCGGCACGGCTCGCCGCTGATCCGCTACCGCACCGGCGACCTTGTCACCACCGCCGAGTCGCCGTGCCCCTGTGGCCGCCTCAACCTCGCGTTGCAGGGCGGCATCCTTGGCCGCGCCGACGATATGCTGGTCGTGCGCGGCGTGAATGTTTACCCCAGCGCTGTCGAGGAAATCCTCCGCAGCACCGGCGGCGTCGCCGAGTATCGCGTGCGCATCAGCCGCAACGATGCCCTCGTCGAAATGAGCGTCGAGGTGGAACCAGATGGCGAGAACGACAATGGCTTGCCCAAGCGCTTGGCCAAGGCATTTCAGGAATCGCTCGCGCTGCGCGTGCCAGTGAAACTCGTCGAGCCCGGAGCCCTCCCCCGCTTCGAGTTGAAGGCCAGGCGGTGGATTGTTAATTGAGGTTCACCTGACTGCCGATTTGAATTAAACGCAGAGACGCAGAGGTAAAGCGGGGATGAATGCAACGCAGACAGGTCAGGCAACTGCTCACTATTTGCCGCCGTTACCTTTTGCTTCTTTTCGCTGCCACTGGCGCTTGGCCGGCTCGGGGAGTGTCTTGTCCACCTTGGCGTAGTAGCTGTCCGGGCCGAGCATTTCGTTCACCTCGTCGCGCAACTTCACAGAGGGGCGCACGAAATGTTTTTCGCTCGTGTCGATAAACACCAGCCGACCGTTCTGCTGCCGAATGCACAGGAACAACGGGCACCGGCCGGCATGACTCGTGGCCAGGCCGTGGAGTTCTTCCATCTTTTCCGAGGCAAGCTCGCTGCCGTTTAGGCGGAACTGCACCTGCTGGGTGAACTTGGCCGGCGCGTCGTCGAGCTCGATGATTTCCTGCGGGAAAATCTTGGGCATGTCCTCGCTGTTGTTGGCCTCACCGATGACGAGCACGGTCTTGTTGGAGAAGAGCAGCTCCTGGTACTTATCGTAGTTCTCGTTCATGCACAGAACCTGAAACGAACCCTTGAAGTCCTCGACGGTGGCGATCGCGTACGGCTTGTTGGTCCGCCGGGAGATGCCGCGCTGCACGGTGGCAATCAGCCCGCCGACGCGTGTCACTTTGCGGCTCTCGAGGGCCTTGACCGTCTCGCTGTCGTGCAGGCAGTACTGCCCGAGAAGTTCGCGGTAAGGGTCGAGCGGATGGCCGCTGACGTAAAAGCCGAGCAGCTCCTTCTCGGCGGCGAGGATGTCTCCACTCTTCCACTCGGCGAGGTCGGGCACGGTGTCATGCATCGATTGGCTACTCTCCTCGAACGCGCCGAAGAGCGACGTCTGACCGGACTCACGGTCGCGCGCCTGGCTCGACGCCTTAGCCAAGGCACGGTCGATCACGGAGAACTGCCCCGCGCGCGAACCGGCGAGGCCATCGCACGCGCCGCTCTTGATGAGCGCCTCAAGCACCTTGCGGTTCACCGTGCGGGTGTCGCAACGGTCGCACAAATCGAACAAGTCACCGAACGGATCGCCAGTCTCGCGGGCCTTGATGATTGCCTCCACGGCAATGCCGCCGACGCCCTTGATCGCCGCCATGCCGAAGCGGATGACCGAGCCGTCCCGCGCCGGGGCGAACAGCATCTGGCTTTCGTTGACATCCGGCGGCAACACCTCGATGTCCAGCGACCGGGCCTCGTCGGTCAACACGCCCAGCTTGGCCGTGTCGGCCATGTCGTTGGTCATATTAGCCGCGAGGAACTCGACCGGAAAGTGCGCCTTGAGGTAGGCGGTCTGGTAGGCCACCACGGCGTAGGCCGCCGCGTGCGACTTGTTGAAACCGTAACCGGCGAACTTCTCCAGCAAGTCGAAAATCTCGTTGGCTTTGTGCTTCGAAATGTTGTTGTGCTCGGCGCACCCCTGCACGAATTGCTCGCGCTGTTCCTGCATCACCTCGACCTTCTTTTTGCCCATCGCGCGGCGCAGTAAATCCGCCGCTCCCAGCGTGTAACCGGCGAGCACCTGCGCGGCTTTCATCACCTGCTCCTGGTAGATCAGAATGCCGTAGGTTTCGTTGGCGATAGGCTCGAGCAGCGGGTGTGGGTATTTAATCTCCACCTCGCCGTGCCGGCGGCGAATGAAGTCCGGGATCAGGTCCATCGGTCCCGGCCGGTACAACGCCACAAGCGCCGTGATGTGCTCGATGGTGCCCAGCTTGAACTTCCGGCACAGGTCACGCATTCCGCCCGATTCCAACTGGAACACACCGACGGTGTGGCCGTTGTTCAGCAGATCGTACGCTTTTGGGTCGTCGGTCGGCACACGATCCACATCGACATCAACATTCCGCCATTGCTTCACCATCTCGCAGGTGTTGCGGACTACCGTCAGCGTTTTCAGGCCGAGAAAATCCATCTTCAAAAGGCCGAGATCCTCCACAGGTCCCATCGGGTACTGGGTGGTGATGGCACCGTCCTCGTCCTTCTTGAGCGGCAAAATATTAACCAGCGGCTCAGCGCCGATGACGACTCCGGCGGCGTGGACCGACGAGTTGCGGGTGATATCCTCAAGCACGAACGCCGTGTCGATCAACTCGCGCGTGACTTCCTCGTTGTCGTAGGCCGCCTTGAGGTCGGGCGACTTTCGAATCGCGTTCTTGAGCGTGATTTTCAGCTCGGCAGGCACCAGCTTGGCCAACCGATCCGCCTCGCCGTAGCTCAGCCCCATCACCCGGCCCACGTCACGAATTACCGACTTCGCCCCCATGGTGCCAAAGGTGATGATCTGTGCCACCGAATCGCGCCCGTACTTTTCACGGACGTACTCGATCACCTCCTCGCGGCGATCATCGGCAAAGTCGATGTCGATGTCCGGAGGGCTGACTCGTTCCGGGTTCAAGAACCGCTCGAAGATCAGCCCGTACCGTAGCGGATCAACGTTGGAAATCTCCAGCAGATAGGCCACCAACGATCCCGCCGCCGAACCGCGCGCCACGCAGGTGATGCCCTGCTCGCGGCCGTACCGAACGAAGTCGCCAACAATGAGGAAGTAGCTGATGTAGCCCATCTGCTGCATGATATCCAGCTCGTAATCGACGCGGTCGATGAGTTCCCCTACCGCCTTGGCCACGGCCGGATCATCGAGCCCCAGTTTGAGTTCCCGATCGGCATCCCCTGGCGACGAATAATTGGGTAACTGGTCGGCTTTCTCGAGCGACTCCGCCACAAACATGTCGCCGTCCAGACGAACCTGCATGCCGTAACGCTCCTCAAAGCCATTCGCCAAAAACTGCCGCAAATAACCCTCGCGAGTGTAGCCTTCCGGCGGATTAAAAACCGGGTAGTTCAGCTTGCCAAACTCGATTTCGACGTTGCACTTTGCGGCGATCTCCATCGAGTTTCGCACCGCATCCGGCACCTCGGCGAACAGCGCCGCCATCTCCTCCGCCGATCGTAGATAAAACTGCTCCTGCACGTAGCGCATCCGGTTCGTGTCCGAGAGCAGCGCCTGCGTTCCGATGCAGATCAACGAGTCGTGCGCGTGCGAGTCGCCTTTCTCGACGTAGTGGACATCGTTGGTCGCCACCAGCTTGAGCCCCATGTCGGCGGCCCACGGGATAAGATGGCGATTGACCTTGGCCTGCTCGGCGATGCCGTGATTGTGCAACTCAAGGTAATAGTTCTCCGGTCCGAACGTCTGCTTGAACCAGTCGATCTGATCGCGCGCCTTGTCGAATTCCTCTGCCATGATCAACCGGGGAATCTCGCTGGCCAAACAGCCACTCAGACAGATCAACCCCTCGCTGTGCTGCGCGAGCAGTTCCTTGTCGATGCGCGGCTTGTAGTAGTAGCCCTCAAGCTGCGCGGCGGTGGCCAGGCGGACGAGGTTGTGGTAGCCGGCCTCGTCCCTGGCCAGGAGCACGAGATGGTAATAGGCCTCCTTGCCGCGTGCACCGGACTTTTTCTCATGCCGGCTGCCGGGCGCGACATACACCTCGCAGCCGATGATCGGCTTGATGTCCTTGGCGCGTGCTGCGCGGTAAAAATTGATCGCGCCGAACATCGCCCCGTGGTCGGTGATCGCGAGCGAGCTGAAGCCCAATTCGCTTGCCTTATCAATCAGGCGATCCACACGGCACGCCCCATCGAGCAAGGAAAACTCGGTATGGCAATGCAGGTGAACAAATTCCGATTTCGGCACGCGCTCAAATTACCCGCAACGCTTGGCCAACAGCAAGTGTCGCGATTGATTGTGGATAAGTTCGGGGCGGGTAAACAGCGATCAAACAACCGTAAACCGAGTAGTGAAGTCCGTGTTGCCGCCCGGATTGGCAGTCAGTTTCAGGTACGGCGCGTATTCTGTTTTCATGAAGCGCGGCGAGACAATGCCATCGAGTTGCCCGGCCGTCTCGTCACCACTTGGCCGCCATAGCTCGGCTTGCGCCCAACCAACACCGATATCGACGCGCATTGCCACTGACTCACCCGTTATCAGGAAAGCCCTCTCGCCGATTCGATCCACTTCGCAACGGGTAGCAAACTGCCAGCGCACGATAAACTCGCCCGCCTGGCCAAGCCGCGGCTCGAATGTATCGGTCACCAGCCAGCCGCTCGGCTCGTTGCTCAGCGGCTTGACCGTGCGCGACAGCAGGCCACCGCCCTTGAGGCGAATTTCTGTTTCCAACACCTCGCCGTCGAAGCTCTGGAGTGGCTTGGTGTGCGCAGCCGTCCAGAGAAACGGCCCTTCGCGCCTGGCCAAGTTGATCTGATTTGAACACGGGCCATTGTGGGCGTCTCGAGAAGCAAGCCAGTTTCGCAACTTGGGATTGCCTTGGTAATCTCCGGTGCCTGGATCGATCACCATCGCGCGGCCCTTAAGCCATAGAGACAAATGCTGCGCGTCGAGGTGGCCATGCGCCGCCATCGAGCCCGCACCGAGCGGCGAGAAATCAAACCGCGCCTTCCAGTGGCCCAACGCGTTTACGGCAGTACCAGTGTCCGGAAAAACCCTCCAGCCGCCCTGCACTGTTTTTGGCTCGTCACTTTGCAGACACGAATCAAACTCGCCGCGCATAAGGTGTAGAAATGGCGACTGCCCGGCGTTGCCGGCGATCCATTGCCACCACTCGGCCGCGGCCCGCGACTCATCCGCGAACCACGGCATGACGAAGGCGTCGTCCGAGTCGCCGTAATCCCACGGAGCGGACGGCACCTGCATCTCGCGAAAGTACCAAGCTGCTTGGGCAAGCCGCGCGTCGATGCGGTCACAACTCGCCGGCGACAGCGCACCGGCGGCGGCGAGAGCCTGCCGGGCTTCCCAGCAGAATTCCCACGCGAAAAACTGATAGTTCAGCGCCTGCTCGAAGTTGCCGCCGTCGCGGTAGAACTGGCGCAGCATCTCGCGCTCGAGTAACTTGCCAAGCTTGGCAGGGTCAGGGCCAAGCTTGCCCAAGCCAGGCCAACGCGCGGTGGCCAGTGCCAAACCACACAACTCGCCGAGCAGGTGGTTGTTCGCTGACGAACCAAACGTGCGATGCCGCCAGGTGAACCAGGCGTGCGCCGGCAGAATGTCGGCGCGTAGATTGGCCAGGCGCTTGGCCAAGTCTCCCGGGTTTTGTCCCTCGAACGCGGTCAGGAATGCGTCGATCCATGTGAAGGCGATGAGTCGCATGCCGCTCTCAAGTGCGCTCGTCCAGTGCCAGCCGGTGTACGGTGGGTTGTTCGCCACCCAATCCTCAAGCCAGTCGAGGCAGTGCTCCCCGCTGCGGCGGTTGCCGAGCAACCAACAGGCCTGCGCCAGGCGCACCGGCCCATACCAACGGCTTGGCTCCCAGAGTGGCTTGATCGCCGCGCCGTCCGGCAGCTCGCGGTGGTTGATCTTGAACGCGGACAGCCCGGTGGGAACATCGACTCCGGCAAGGTAGTCGCGCTGCCAGTTCGGCGGCGTGTCTGTCTGTACGTCGATATAGCCGAAGAAGCGGAGGCGACCGGAGGCGACTCGCTCGGCGTCACGCTTCACCGACTCGCGAAGCGGCTCGGGAGCGGCGGCTGGTTCGGGGAGTTTGGGGAAGGCTGAACTCGGCGACAGATCAGCGGAGGGCCATTGGGCACGTTTCGCGTCCTTAAATTCGAACCATTTTTTGCGGAGCCGCAGGGCGATCTCAACCGGCCCCATCGCCCGGAGGCGCCGCCAATACCAGTTCAGGTTCGCCATTCAGCACGCTTACCTGATCTTTGGTCTTGTGGTTTTATCCTGCATCCACTTGACATCCACATTATTGGGCTGGGTGACATTCAGTCCGATGTTGCCATTAAGCTTCAAATCCGGGGACGTTCGCGGATCGCGCCATTTGTGGATTTCGGCATGTCCATCGGCGAAGGAGAAACCGGCGGCGTTGTTGTGATAGCTGGCGGGAAAATCGACCATTCTGGTAGAGGACATGTTACCGTAACCGGGCATCCAAACCACAAAAAAACCATCATTTATACTGTCCATTCGTTCGTCAATCAGAACCCAAGTTTCAGATGGACCAGGCGCTACCATGTCTCCGCGCTTTAAATAAATAGTTCCATCTTTAGGACCACCAAACCAGGTATGATGACCACTGTTTGCGCCATTCTGGCCATCCCCTCCAACCCAGCTATTCATGGACATGCTACGGACCCGGGGTTTCCCCTTGGCGGTGCTGGTGTCGGCTGGACACCGAAAAACCTGAGGACTCCTCCCAACATGCTCCCAGAGCGGGCTTCGTGCGATATCGACCTTGTAGTCCCAGCTATTAGGGTTGCTGTAATTTAGGGTCGTGTTGCCCATCCAGCCGTGCCTGAAAGTGCGTTTGCCCTGTGCCGTACACTTCCGGCAACCATCTCCGTAAGCCCAAGTAACATTGTCATCACTGTCGTCAGCATAAAAGGACCAGGCCATCATGAGCTGTTTGTTGCTGTTCATGCATGAGATGCCGTGTGCCTTGGTCTTGGCCTTGGCTAGGGCCGGCAACAACATGCCGGCCAAAATGGCAATAATGGCGATGACAACTAGTAACTCAATCAACGTAAAACCGTTATTTTTTTTTGTTATTTTAACCATGAATTTAAACCTTTAAAATTAGAACTAAAAAATCAACGCCCGTTCTTGGATGGTGCGCACCATAGACGGTTGCGCCCAGGTTTGACGTTTTCCCTCTTGTACCACTCAAAAGTCATGAACTCAGCACTACCGCCAAACATTCCAGTGATTGCGCCCTCGCTGTGGCGTTTGCTGATCCCCTCGGAATAGATCTCCTGGCCGCCTTGCATGAAAATGACGCCAGGCGTACTGGATGCATCATTGAAATTCCCAATCCGCCGCTCGTCAGGCTCCCAAAACAGAACATCATCCGAGTTAAACTGATTCCGCTTGTGGGTACGGTTATTGTACCAACCATTCGGGAACTTGCCTATACAGCCGTTAATGACGTAACTGGAAGAATCCTGCAGGCCAGTCCGACGACGCTGCTCGATGTCTTTTTCCTTTTCCGCGATGCAAAAAAACGAGCGCTTGTTGCTTGCGTACTTCCAGATTTGCCCCTGATCGGCTCGAAAGTACGACTCGCCCTTGGGCACGTTTCGGCTACTGTACTTGTACGCCCAGCCCTCCGTCTGTACGCCCCAGTTCGGGTACGGCATGTAGTCATCATTGTCGTCGGTGTACATGTGAACGGCGAGGAGGAGTTGCTTCTGGTTGTTGAGGCAGTTGGTGCGCTGAGCCTGGCTTTTAGCCTTACCCAGAGCCGGCAGCAGCATCGCCGCAAGGATGGCAATGATCGCAATCACCACCAGTAACTCGATGAGAGTGAAACCGCCCTGCTTGGCTTGGGGGGACGTTGGTTGTGTTTTCATTTTAGTGAGAACATAAGAAGTCAATTGTCTTACTCCCATATAACGTTAGTTAGTATCAGCTCGAGGGCAGAATCTACTCTCTGGTTGAACGCTGTGCAACTACTGTTTTGCGCTTCTTAGCCCAGGCGTTTGACCCAGCGGCGGAGCTGTTTTTTGACCTCTTTCGTGCCGGGCGATCCGGTCGCGGTGCGCTTGGCCAAGGCCTGTTTCAGGTCGAACACCTCCAGCGCACCAGCCTTAAATTTCCGGCTCACGCCCTGCAACTCCTTGAGCGTCAACCTGTCCAGCGGCTTGGCCAATTTCTCGCCCAGACCGACGACCTCACCAACCAAGTGGTGCGCCTCGCGGAACGGCACTTTTTGACCGACCAGCCAGTCGGCCAAATCGGTCGCCAGCAGCGCAGGGTCGACGGCGGCGGCGGCACACGCCCCGGCGTTTACGCTGGTGTGCTGCAGCATGGCCGTCGTCAACCGCACGGTGGCGCGGACGCTGTCGATGCTATCGAACAACGGCTCCTTGTCCTCCTGCAAGTCGCGGTTGTACGTCATCGGCAATCCTTTGAGCAGCGTCAGCAGCGACACGAGGTTGCCGACGAGCCGGCCGCTCTTGCCACGGGCAAGCTCGGCGACGTCCGGATTTTTCTTTTGCGGCATAAGCGACGAGCCGGTCGTGTAAGCGTCAGCGATGCGGATGAAATCAAACTCGCTGCTCGACCACAGGATAACGTCCTCCGCGAGCCGCGACAGGTGCACACCCAACAGCGACGCAACGAAACAAAACTCCACCGCAAAGTCGCGGTCGCTCACGGCGTCCATCGAGTTTTGCGAAACCACCGGCCTGCCCCGCGAATCCTCGAAGCCTAGCATTGCGGCAACTTGGTTGCGGTCGAGCGGCAGCGTGGAGCCGGCCAGCGCGCCGCTGCCCAGCGGACAAACGTTCACACGCGAGAAGGCGTCGAGCAGCCGCTCGCGATCCCGCTCGATCATCTCGACGTATGCCAGCAAATGGTGCGCGAAGTAAACAGGCTGCGCGCGTTGCAGGTGTGTGTAGCCGGGGATGACGATACTGTCGTTCGCCTGCCCAAGCGCGACGAGCGCCTGTTGCAGCGAGCGCAGTTCCAGCTCCAGCTCGACGATCTCGTCGCGAAGCCACATCCGCATGTCGAGCGCGACCTGGTCGTTGCGCGAGCGGCCGGTGTGCAGCTTGGCCCCGGCCGGCTCGCGCCGGGTCAGCTCGGCCTCAAGGTTCATGTGGACGTCCTCAAGAGACTCGTCCCACTCAAACCCGCCGGACTCGATATCGTCGCCGATGGCCTCGAGCGCACGGACGATGCGCTTGGCCTCGGCCTTGGTGAGCACACCAATGCCCCCAAGCATAGTAGCGTGGGCGATTGAGCCCACGAGGTCATGCCGCCACAACCGGCGGTCGAACGAGATCGACTCGGTGAACTTAGCCACGTCCCGACCCGGCCCACTGCTGAACCGGCCGCTCCGCGACACTGGTGATGATTTTTTCATCCGGCAGGAGGTTTTACGGCAGGCCGGTGGGCATTCCAACAAAAACCCCATCCCACTTGGCCAAGGGAAACCTTTGACGCGCCAGCGGGCATGCCGTAGCGTCCACCGCCTTTGTTAAAGAGTGATGATGGGTTTTCTGAGTAAACTTTTTCCGAATAAAAACAAGCGGCTGGTCAAGAAGCTCTTGGCACGCGTGGGGGAGATCAACCGGATCGAGGAGGAGCTGCAGGCCACCTCGCCGGACGCCCTGCGCCAAAAAACGCAGGAGTGGAAGGAACGTCTCGCTGCCATCGAGGATGACCGGGAGCTGAAGCAGGAGCTGGCGGCCATCCTGCCGGAGGCGTTTGCGGTGGTGAAAAATGCGTGCCGAAGGCTTTACGGCACCGACGTGCACGTGCGCGGCCACGACCTCAGATGGGAGATGATCCCGTACGACGTACAGCTCGTCGGCGGCATGGCGTTGCATGAGGGCAACATCGCCGAGATGGCCACCGGCGAGGGCAAGACACTCGTCGCCACGCTGCCGATTTACCTCAACGCACTGTCCGGGCGCGGCGTGCACCTTGTGACCGTCAACGACTACCTCGCCCAGCGCGATAGCGAATGGATGGGCGCGATCTACAAATATCTCGGGCTGAGTATCGGCTGTATCGTGCATGACATGAACCCGACCGAGCGCCGCGAGCAGTACGACTGCGACATCACCTACGGCACCAACTCGGAGTTTGGCTTCGACTACCTGCGTGACAACGGCATGGCCAGCCGCACCGAGGACCAGGTACAGCGCCAACACTACTTCGCCATCGTTGATGAGGTGGACTCAATCCTCGTCGACGAGGCGCGCACGCCGTTGATCATCAGCGGCCCGGCGGCGGCCAGCCTCGACAAGGAGTATCGCAAGGCCAATCACAAGATCAAAAACCTCGTTCAGGCCCAGCACAAGCTCATCGCCGGCTATTTGACCGATGCAGAGAAACTTAGCAAACAGCTGTTGTCTGAGGATCGCCCCGAGAACGCCGACGAACTGGAGATGGAACTTGGCCTGCTGCTCTACAAGTCCCGGCTTGGCCAACCGAAGGGCGAGCGCCTCATGCGCCTCATGGAGGAAACGCAAAACCAAAAGCTTATCGACAAGGCCGAGCTCTCCCTGCACTCCGACCAGTCGAAAAAGGATCTTTACGCCCAAAAAGAGGAACTTTATTTCGGCATGGAGGAGAAGAACCACGACGCCGACCTCACAGAGAAGGGCCGCAGCTACCTCAACCCGAACGATACCGAGGCGTTCATGCTGCCGGACCTCTCCGTGGAGCAGCACGACATCGACCACAACGAGAGTCTCGACGCCCAGAGCCGGTTGGCGGCCAAGACCAAGCTGCAAGACGAGTTCAAGGCCAAGGCCGAAAACATCCACATCACCGGCCAGTTGCTCAAGGCGTACAGCCTGTACGTGAAGGACATCGCCTACGTGGTGCAGGAAAACAAGGTTATCATCGTGGACGAACACACCGGCCGCGCCATGCCCGGCCGCCGCTGGAGCGACGGGCTGCACCAGGCCGTCGAGGCCAAGGAAAACGTCACCATCGAGAAGGAAACCCAGACGCTGGCCACCATCACCATCCAGAACTATTTCCGCCTCTACACCAAGCTGGCCGGCATGACCGGCACCGCCGCCACCGAGGCGCAGGAGTTTTTCGACATCTACAAACTGGGCGTCCTCGCCATCCCCACCCACGAGCCGTGCATTCGCGACGACGCCAACGACTCCGTCTACAAGACGCGGCGCGAGAAATACAACGCCGTGCTCGACGAGGTCAAAGAGGTGCACCGACAGGGCCGCCCGATCCTCGTCGGCACCGTCTCGGTGGAGGTCAGCGAGTACATCTCACGGTTGCTCAAGAAGAACGGCATCATCCACAGCGTGCTCAACGCCAAGTACCACGAGCAGGAGGCCGAGATCATCACCCGCGCCGGCCAGAAAGGCTCCGTGACCATCGCCACAAACATGGCCGGGCGCGGCACCGACATCAAGCTTGGCCAAGGCGTGGAGCCGATCGGTGGCCTGCACGTCATGGGCACCGAGCGGCACGAGTCGCGCCGCATCGACAGGCAGTTGCGCGGCCGCTGCGCGCGCCAGGGCGACAAAGGCTCCACCCGTTTTTTTCTCTCCCTAGAGGACGACCTGCTACGGCTCTTCGCCACCGGCAACCGCCTGTTCAAATACGTCGAGAAAGGCATCGGCGAGGGTGAAGCCATCGGCGACAGCGGCCTGCTCGACCGCTCCATCCAGACCGCGCAAAAGAACGTCGAGAAGCACCACTTCCAGATCCGCAAGCGCACCCTCGAGTACGATGACGTGATGAACAAGCAGCGCGAGGAAATCTACGGTTTCCGCAACGAGGTCATGCACTCCGAGCAGGTGCAGGACAAGCTGATCAACATCATGGACGAGGTCATCGTCAACAAGGTGCAGGAATTCTGCGACCCCGAGCTGGAGCCGGTGAACTGGGATTTTCACGCCCTATCGGACTGGGCCAACCTCACCTTCCCCGTCGGCGTCTCGGCGGATTCATTGTCCGGATTGATCGATGGCAAAGCCGCCGGCGGCACCGATGGCGAACGGGAACTGACACCGCACCAGGCGTTGTTGTTCGACGACATCTCCGCCAAGGCCAAGGAGGCCTACCAACTCAAGATCAGCTTCGAGGACACCAACGCGCTCGTGGCCGTCGAGCGCTACACCATCCTCAACTCCATCGACCAGCTGTGGCAGGAGCACCTCTACGAGATGGACAGCCTGCGCCACAGCATCGGCCTGCGCGCCTACGGCCAGCGCGACCCCATCCTCGAGTACAAGTCCGAGGGCTACCACATGTTCCAGGAATTGCAGGTCAACATCTGGACCGAAATCTGCCAAAACATCTTCCGCAGCGCCTCCAGCGTCGACGCCTTCCAGAGCTTCCTGAGAAACCTCCCGATGCAGGAAGTGCACCAAAGCTCCAGCGCGTTCGGAGCCGAGGAACGCCGCGCCGCCAACGAAGCCTCGGACATGGTGGACGAAGCCACCGACATGGTCTCCCGGGCCGAGCCGTTGCGCACCGCCGTCAAGGTCGGCCGCAACGACCCCTGCCCCTGCGGCAGCGGGAAAAAACACAAAAAGTGCTGCGGTTGATATCGACCAAGCGCTTGGCCAAAGTGCTTTCTGCGAAAAACAGACCACCAAAAAAACGCACCCTTTGGGCGGTATCTTTCATTTGCTGCGGTGGGGTTTTGCCCTAGACTGCCCTGCCTTGCGGCGCTTGGCCAAGCCGCACTGAATTTTGGATCCTGCACGCCAATGGTTTTTGTCCGCCGTCGTTGTTTACGGCACCAGCATGCTATATTCCGCCTTCCTTTGGCGGCGTGGTTTTCAGCGGGACAACTGGATCAACCACAGCCTGCTCGCCGTCGCTTTCGTGCTGCACACCGTCGCCATGGCCAAGCGCGGCTTTTCGCTGCAGCACTGCCCGGTCAACAACCTGTACGAGGCCACAGCGTTTGTCCTGTGGACGATCGCCGCTGGCAGCCTTGTTTTTGGCCTCTGGCCAAGGTTGCGTTTCCTCGGCGTGTTCACGTCGCCGTTGTTGTTTTGTGTCGGCGTCTTTGCGCTAATGCCGGGCCTCGACCCACCACCGACCGGCAAGCCGCAGTTCACCAACGGGTGGGCCAGCCTGCACGCCGCGATGATCATGCTCGGCTACGGAGCATTCGGTTTGAGCGCCGTCGCCGGGAGCATGTTCCTCACGCAGGAGCGCAACCTGAAATTCCACCGAGCACGCGCGCTCTTCACCCTGCTGCCGCCGATCCAGCGCTTGGAAAAAATGATCACCCTTTCGCTCGCGACCGGCCTGGTGCTGCTCACGGCCGGCCTGAGCCTGGGCGCGGCGTACGTCCAGTTGCCCGAGGGTACATCGTTCGAGGGCGACCCCAAGATCATCTGGTCGATGCTCGTCTGGGCGATCTACAGCGTGCTGCTTTTGCTTCACTGGAAGTTTGACCAACGCGGGCATCGCTACGCCTGGTCGGCGATCGTCGCCTTCGTGTTTGTCATCCTCACGTTCTGGGGGACGAACCTACTCTCGGGAATTCACAACCCCACCCCGTAAGCGATGCCGATTGTTGTCTCAGGCTTAAGCCATCACTCATCGCCGGTCGAGTTGCGAGAACGCTTTGCCTTTTCCAATGCGCAGATCGTCGACGCGCTTGGCCAACTGCACGAGCGCGGCATTGCCGACGAGGCCGTGATCCTCTCCACCTGCAATCGCGTGGAGATTTACGCCGCCACCCGCAACAACGATCCCGCGCTTGGCCAGGCGCTACACCAGTTCCTTTGCGATTTCCACGGCCTCGGCCCGGTTTCCGGCGACGAACTCTACACGCACCGCGATCCGCAAAGTGTCGATCACCTCTTTCGCGTATCGTGCGGCATAGACTCGATGGTCCTTGGCGAGACGGAAATCCTCGGCCAACTCAAGCAGGCCTACAAACTCGCCCACGCCGAGAAGGCCACCGGCGCGCTGCTGAACAAGACATTTCAAAAAGCATTCAACGTAGCCAAGCTCGTTCGTTCGGAAACGCAGATTCAGCGCGGCAGCATCTCCGTCAGCTCGGTGGCGGTGGAATTGGCCGAGTCCATTTTCGACTCGCTCAAGTCGCGGCAGGTACTCGTCATCGGTGCCGGCGACACGAGTGAAAAAGCCGCCCGCGCCCTCAAGAGCCGGGGCGCGCAAAGCGTCCTCGTCTCAAACCGCTCACACGACCGGGCTGTCACGCTGGCTACCGAACTCGCCGGCCGCGCCATCGGCTTCGATACGTGGAAGCAGGAGTTCAAGCAGGTTGACATTATCATTAGCAGCACCGCCGCGCCGCACTACGTACTCACTCGCGACAAGCTTGAGGGGCTGCTCCGGCAGCGTGGCCACCGGCCGCTGTTGCTCGTGGATATTGCCGTGCCGCGCGACATTGATCCCGACTGCAACCAACTCGAGAACGTGTACGTTTACAACATCGACGACCTCCAAGGCATCGCCAAACAGTACCTCGAGCAACGCAAGGCCGAGCTCGAGCTGTGCAAACGCCTCATCGCCAGGAAACGCAACGAACTGCTCGACAGCCTCCAGTCACATCCAGGTAAAACCAACCTCGGCCTCCGGGAACAGCAGGCCGGCAGCTGACGACAAACTTCACTTTGCCCGACATAAACACCATTCGCATCGCCACACGGGGCAGCGCCCTTGCCCTCGCACAGGCAAACATGATTTTTGCCCAGTGCCGCAAGACATTCCCGCAACTTAACTTCGAGATCAAAATCCTGAAGACCACCGGCGACAAGCTGCAGACACAGGGTGTCAAGCCGGGCCAGTCGCTGCCCAAGGGTCTCTTCACCAAGGAACTCGAGGTCGCGCTGGTGAAAAATCGCGCCGACCTCGCGGTGCACAGCCTGAAGGATCTGCCGACCGAACTGCCTGCCGGCCTCACGCTCGGCGCGATTACCAAGCGCGAGGATCCGCGCGAAGTTCTGCTTTACCGCGACCACTCGGACCGGCGTGGCTTTGATCCCGGCCTGACGATTGCCGAACTGCCCGCCAACCTCACGGTCGCCACCAGCAGCCCGCGCCGCAAGGCACAACTGCTCCGGCTGCGACCCGACTGGAACATCGTCGAGATTCGCGGCAACGTCCCCACCCGCCTTGACAAACTCGCCATCGATCCGCAGATCGACGCCACCGTTTTGGCGCACGCCGGGTTGCGGCGGCTCGACTTCGAGGCCGGCAAAGACGGCCTGCTCCGGGGCGACGCCGTACCGGACGGCACCTGCGCAACGATCGTCGAGACGAGCGAAATGCTGCCGTGCGTTGGCCAGGGGGCGATCGGCATTGAGATCCGCGAAAACGACGAACGCATTGCCAAGCTCTGCCAGCGGCTGAACCACTTCAACACGCAGGTTTGTGCTGAGGCCGAGCGGTCGTTTCTCAGCGCAATGGGTGGCGGCTGCCAAAGCCCCGTCGCCGCACACGCCGAGGTACGCCGCGAGAAAATTCACATGCCCGGACTCTCGTTCGGCGACGGCGCCCAATACAACGAAGCAATTGTCACAGGCGAACTCAACGAAAGCCAAGCGCTTGGCCAAGCGCTCGCCGAGCAAGTCAAAGCCAACCTGTAACCCACGCGCCACTCGAGCGCGCTTGGCCAAGCGTTAGAGTTCGCGGACGAGGATGTTGCGCCAGCGCACTTTCGCACCCTTGGGCCAGCCGCCGCCGCCGTGCACCTGTACGGCAATCGAGCCTTTATCGCCGAGGATGCCGTGCACCTTTTCCCGATCGTATTGCGATTGTTTGAAGGTCGCGCCGTCGAACTCACAGATCTTCTGTCCGTTGAGCCAAGTGGTGATGCGCGGGTATTTACCGACGCAGCGCACCTTCAGCGTATTCCATTTGCCGACGCGCCATGCCTTCACCCACTCGCGCGGCGTGCAGGTGTACACACAGCCGTGCTCGCTTGGCTTACGAACGTTGTCGCCGGTGATCGCCACCAACTTGCCGTCCTTCACCTGGCCGTTGATGTCGAAGGCGCGATTGTTGAATGCGCCAGTGCCCTCGCCGTAAATGTGCCCGACGTTGCCAGCATCGTGGAAGTCGACCATCACCTGAAAGCACTGTCCCTTATCATTGGAGCGCAGGAAAAATCCGGAGCACGGGCCCCAGTCGTGATTCATGTCGATCTTCACCTCGAAGTCGCCGAACTTGCGATCGCTCAACAAAATCCCGCC
>JASLKI010000203.1 GCA_030747575.1 Verrucomicrobiota bacterium
CGACTGAGGATATTCCGCCTCATCATGCGATCCCTTTGCCCGGCCTGCATGCGTATGCCCAAAAGAGCATTGCCGCTGGCGAGGAGATTGAGCTGCGCGTTAGCAGTGCCGTCCCTTATGAGCTCTCCGTCGTGCAACTGGGCCCGGACCCGGAGAACCGGGACAAGGATCCGGTGCTCAAAACCTTTCGAGTCGAACAACCGCAGGTTCAGGCAATTCATCCTGGTTCGTACCTTCACGTGGCTAAGGCGTTGCCTGTTGAGAGACGCATGTCGCAGCTGACCCTGGAATGCTGGATCCGCCCGTTCCAGTTGTCTGGTTGGCAGGGATTGGTCACCCAGCACGATTATCCGGAGCGTTGTGGAGTTGGATTGTTTCTTAGCGAGGGAACCATCGTCTTTGGGACCGGGGCAGGAGGCGCCTACGATAAAGCCGCCTTTCACCAAACCCAACCCGGGCTGATCAAGGCCCAGCAGTGGCATCATCTCGTTGCCAGCTGGGACGGGAAGAAAAAACGGATCTACGTGGACGGCAAACTTGCGGCCGAGTTCCCTTTTGCCGGAACGGTGCGGCCCGGTGAGACCGCCCTCCGCATCGGCGCCTATGGTCAAAAGGGAGAGGCTGTGAACTTCTATAATGGGGATATCGCCATGTGCGCCGTCTATGACCGGACACTCGATGGTGAGCAAATCAAGAAACGCTTTTCCGATCGCGGCTTAAATGTTCCCAAGGATGACCACCTGCTGGCCTGCTGGCCGTTCACAGAGGAACGCGGCACACAGGTTGCCGATGCGAGTGACTTCGGACGAGATGGCCGGATCATCAACCGGGGAACCTGGATGATCGGGGGGCCAAGCTTCAATGCGACGGCGATCGGCCGGCATGATGCGGCATACGATCCGGTCAAGGATGCCAAACGCGGTCACGGGCTCCGCCTGGCTGCCGACGAAATATACAATGCTCGCTGGAAGGTAAGCCATCGGTTCCGTGTTCCGCCCGACACCAAGTCGGGCGTTTACGCAGGGCGCTTCGACTTCAAGTTGAAAGGCAAACCGATGCGCTACCACACCTCGTTCATCGTGCGGCGGCCGGAGTCCAAGCCTAAAGCACCGCTACTGGTGCTTGTTTCGTCAAACACTTGGCTGGCTTACAATTCGACTCCGTTCCCGGTCAACCATGGGCTGGGCTTGATCAACATGGGGACAGGCGGCCTGGCCAGCAGCCACCCGAAAGCTCCCAGATACAGTTGCTACAGTGACCACCACAACGGCCAGCCGACATACAAGATTGGCATGAAAGTTCCCTGGCCGGCGGGCGGTCCCAACAAGACCTACATAGGAGGAGGATACAGTCATTTGCTCCGTGGCGAGCGCTTCCTTCATCTCTGGCTCGACAAGCACGGCTACGAGTACGACGTCGTCACGGATCATGACCTGCATCGGAATCCTGAGCTATTGAAAGGCTACCAAGCAGTTGTCGTGAACGGGCACAGCGAATACTGGTCGGCTCGCGCATACGACGGGTTCGACAACTACCTGAAAGCGGGGGGAGCAGCCGTGGTCATGTCCGGGAACACCATGTTTTGGCGCGTAAGTTTTGACGAGACTGGCGAGGTCATGGAGTGTCGCAAGTTCGGCAAGAGCATAGGCGGGCGGAATTTGGCCAAGGTGGGAGAGCTATATCACAGCCATGACTTCAAGCGCGGTAGTCTGATGCGCTTTTGCGGCTATCCAGCGTGGAAGGTGACCGGCTTGACTTGCGTTGGCTGGAGCGGCTTGAATTTCAAGCCGTATCGTGTCGATCTGCCGGACCACTTCCTTTTTAACGAACCCTACAAAATTGACCTGAAAAAGGGAGATGCCTTTGGTTTTGTCAACAATAGCATCGGTGCAGTCGGTCACGAGTACGACGTACGACTCTCGACGCTGCTGAGGGCGACCAAGAACCCGGCGCTGAAAGGGCTG
>JASLKI010000204.1 GCA_030747575.1 Verrucomicrobiota bacterium
CCGCCTCAACAGCGGCATCGTGAATTGAGATTTCTTTAGGCGCCTCACCACACCCCAGCAGCACCAAGGCTGCGATTGTTGTGAGTAGGAGGTGTTTCATTTGCCGGCGGCTTCCAGTTCCTTCTTAGTCTTGCCGCCGTGTTTGCGGAGGAGGTCGGAAATAATCGCTTCTTGTGCGAGTGTCTTCAGGAATAATCTGCAGCGAAGTCCCCACCCAACTTTGATCGTCAGTGAGGATCACCACGAAGTTGGGAAGTTTGCTGTCAGCGTCTTTGTAAACCGGACCCGCGAATGCACTCCCACCCAACATCGCCGCCACAGCAGCCGCAATTACCGTTGATCTTAAAACTGTGTTTTTCATGGTTGTCCTTTCGTACTACAATGCTAAGCCCATTTTTCCTAACATGCGGGTTCATTTCGACTCACCTTTTGTAAGAATCTCGTCCAGAGCCTTGGCGAAACGTTTTCGCACTGGGGCGTTCTTGGCCTCGGCGGCAAGATTGGTCCATTCGTGTGGATCATTTTTTCGATCGTACAATTCCTCGTTGCCATCCTTGTAGCGAATGTAACGCCAGCGAGTGCCGCTTAGGGCGTGGTTGCCCTTGTCAAAGGTGGTAACCACCAGTCGGTTGCTTTTGTCGACCGGTTTCTCGAGCAACGGACGCAGTGATTGACCCGCCAATTTACGTCCTTCTGGTAAGCTGCACAAATCGAGCAAGGTCGGATACAGGTCGATGAGGCTCACCGGGTTATCACAAGCTGCATCAGTTGCAAACCGGCCTGTTGCGTCTCCTTTGGGCGGCAGGATAGTCAAGGGAACCCGAGTAGATCGCTGCCAGCCAGTCGATTTGCCCCAATGTTGCTTTTCGCCCAAGTGCCATCCGTGATCACTCCAGATTACCACCCAGGTATTCTTCGCTTGTGAGCTCGAATCGAGCGTGGCCATTAGACGGCCCACTTGCGCATCAACAAAGGTCACACAGGCTAGATAGGCCTTAACCGCCGATTGCCATTGGCCGTGCTTGATCGTGGTCGAATGCGATCCGGCGGTGGCAGCTTCTAACGCCAATTTGCGTGCGATCGGGCTGAGATCATTAAGATCATCCTCGCGTACAGGCGGCAACTTAATGTTCAGGCCTTTGTACATATCGAAGTATTTCTTCGGTGCGTATAAGGGAATGTGCGGGCGATAATATCCAACGGCCATGAAGAAAGGTTTTTTCGCCTGTTGCGCTTTCAGTTGTTCGATTGCCCAGTCGGTGATTTTCCCGTCACCCATTGCATTGTCCGGCACATCCAATGCCGCCCAATCAAACGATTCGCCCTTGCGATCATCGGGACTGCGGTCGCTGGGCATGCGGTTGAAAGGCAATACATAATCCCGTTGCCTCAGTCTCACAACGTGCCTCGGATTATCGCTTCCCTTGCTGGGCAACTCGGCCTTGGTGTAGTTGACCTTTTTGCTGTCAAAAGGACTCCAGCGTTGCCCGATGTAATATTCATTCTCAAAAACACCCTTGCTACCGCTATGCAAGAGCTTGCCGGTGCCATAGGTGGCATACCCGCCTTGCCAAAACGCCTTAGGCATCAGAATGACCTTTGGGTGTTTCTTGTACCACCCCTTGTCATTATTGTTGTACATACCCGTCTGGAACGGCTGGCGGCCAGTGAAGATGGCGTTACGCGATGGCCCGCACACGGGCGCGGCGCAATGGGCATTGGTGAAGCGAACTCCCCTCTTGGCCAAGCGATCCAGATTGGGCGTAATTGCCTGTGGATGCCCACCAAAACAGCCGACCCAATCGTTAAGATCGTCAATGGCGATGAATAATACATTAGGTCGTTTCGAGTCATCTGCCTTCACCGTGACCGATAAGCAGAACACTGCGACAATGAGAGAGATAAGTTGTTTCACGTTGCTTTAGATTACTGGGGCAAACGCGCGCGAAGCTGCTTGAGCAACGCGGCTACCTTTTCCGGTTGGGCTTCGGCAAGATTTTTGGTCTCACCGGCCGATGATGTGTGGTCGTATAATTCCATCTGCCCACTCTTGTGAGCAATGAGGCGGCGGGTATCGGTGCGGATAGTTTGCACTCCGCGCTTGTAGGCAAAAGCCGAATGACCCTTGGCAGTAGGATTCTTTAGGATTGGGACAAGTGATTGCCCGTTGAGGCCAGCAGGCGTCTTAAGGCCAGTCAGTTCGCAAATAGTGGGAAAGATATCCAAGGTCTCTACCATAGCGCGTGTTGCCTTTCCTGGATTTGCTAAACCTGAATGGGAAATGATCAGTGGCGAGCGCAGTGATTCCTCGAAGAGCGCATGCTTACCCCAGATGGCATGTTCCCCCAAATGCCAGCCGTGGTCGCCCCAGAGCACGATGATGGTGTTCTCGCGCAGCTTCAGTTCATCCAACCGCGCCAGTAACCGACCCACCATTGCATCAGCATAGGTCACGCAGGCTGCGTAGTGTTTGCGCACTTCAATGGCAAATTCCGCATCGGTATTTGGATTACGTTTCCAACGGTTGTACTTCATGAACTCACCTGAACCATGCCACGTGGTCTTTCCCTCGGGCTTTTTTGGATGCGACGTGGCGGGTAGCTTTGCCTCACGATAGGGTTTCATGTACTTCGCCGGTGCACCAAAAGGCAGGTGCGGGCGAATGATGCCCACGGCAAGAAAGAATGGTTTGCCGCCCTTGGCCAAACCACCCATCTGCTTTAAAGCTTCATCAGTAATTAATCCATCGGGATAGGCGGTGTCCGGACCATCGAAGGCTTGAAAGACATCCATGTCCTTGGCGTTCTTGCGGATTTCACCATTGGCCAAGCCATGCATGACTCCTCGTGGATGCTGCCATGAACCAGCTGGCAGTAGATGACGATTCCATGCGCCAGGCATCTCGGGCTTGGCATCATCATCCCAGTCTGGACCACCGCGTCCACCGGGATGATGGGATACTTTGCCCACGGACACTGTGGTGTAGCCATGCTTGCGGAACCAAGCGGGAAAACTCTTGCCCTTCATTGCTTCAGCCCGGCGGAATAGCGCTCCATTATCAGCAGGGCCATAGGTGCCGGTGAGTAGCGTGTAGCGGGAAGCTCCACAGGTTGGGGCCTGCACGTAATGCCGATGAAAAGCCCGCCCCTGTGAAGCGAGTTTGTCGATATTTGGCGAGTGGATGTAATCCACTCCGAAACACTTGAGCTCCGGTCGAAGATCATCAATGCAAATTAGCAATACATTAGGACGATCTTTCGCAATAGCCATAAACGGCATCAACGCTAACAAAATAAGAATTAGTTTCCGCATATGGTGCGCCGATGATGTCAGAAACAGCCGCGCTTGCAACGCCTTGCGGTGGGGGCTAAAACTTTTCCGGATCGATCACAACGTGCTTTACCGATTGGCGTTGGTAGGTGTAGGTGATGTGTACTGTCTTTTGCATTCACATCTATGACAGCAGCAATAAGCTGCTCAACGAGTTCAATATCCCCATCAACGACTACTTTGTGAATTGATGGTCCACCACACCCACCAGCACCACGGCTGCGATTGTTGTGAGTAGGAGATGTTTCATTTCCCTTCAGATTTCAATTCTTTACTGTTCACCTCCTCGAACCACTTCATCGCCTCAGTTGGCACCTTGGACTTTTGCTTTTTGGTGTTGACCGGCCCTTCAAAAACTACCTTGC
>JASLKI010000205.1 GCA_030747575.1 Verrucomicrobiota bacterium
CACGGCGCGATCCGGGTCGGCAATGATCGGGAAGTTGACTGTGATGTTCTGCGTCTCGTTGATGTCGTTTATCCAGCCGTGATGATCCTCGAGTGAATCCACGCTGACGGCGATTGTCTTGACGCCGCGCTTTTGGAACTCCGGCTGGAGTTTTGCCGTGTAGCCGAGTTCAGTGGTGCAGACTGGCGTGTAGTCCGCCGGGTGGGAGAACAGGATCGCCCAGCCATCGCCGATCCACTCATGGAAGTCGATGTCACCATCAGTTGTCTCAGCTTGGAAATTCGGAGCTTCATCGCCCAGTCTTAGTGCCATTTTTCTTTAGGATTGATGTTTAATGTGTTTTGCCGTTGGCGTTGCCAAGGGGCGCTATTGCTAGCGAAACCGGCTTTCCATGTCAATGATTTATCCAGCTTGTAGGCCGACTTGTTAGACAATAAGTATATTTCTCTGTTGGCTATACGCCAAGTTCAGAAGCGGAAGGTGGTTAACGCCTTAATGGCAAATTCGCTCTCGCGGAGGGAGAACAAGTGATCCTCGTCGCCGTAGTTTTGGCGGATCACGGCGTAAAACTTTTTGCCAGGCTTAAATTCCCAGAAGAACCGGGTGTTGTAGCCGATGGATTCCGAGATGTCGTCGTACTGAATGAGGTGCGACCATCCCATGTCCGGAGTGAAGTTGATCCGAATGTTTCCGGAGGCAATTTGTGCGTCGAACTCGGTATCAGGCAGTTCAAAGTGATTGAAGCTGTAACTAAGGCTGGTATTGAGCCACTTTGCCGGATTAAAACCAATCTTGAAATAGGCGGTTTGTTTCTCTCCGTGGTACCAGTCACCTAACTCATAGCCGAAATCACCATTGATTAACCCGGCGTCCCTGAGTTCGAAGTCCAGGACGTATTTGGTCATCCAATATTCGCCGGCTGGCACGACACCACCGCCAGAGACGTCGAAGTCGTGATCCGGCTTGTCGTATTCCTGCTCGATTTTGAAATAGACATTGTGGCCAGATTCAAAATCCAAGTATGGAATGTAGAAACTATGCCGCTGCGACTCAATGTCGTTGTCGAGCGCGGTGTAGATAGAGTTCCTGTAGCTCAGGTGATATTTTCGCAACCAGTCGACATTTTCAGGTCTTGGTCGATAGGAGAAGGATGATCCGAATCGCCGGATTCCGGTTCGTCGGGTGTAGCCGAGCTTGGGCTTGAATTCCTCGTCGACTTGATAAATTGACACTTCGGCTTCGATGAGATCGTTCGGGTAGCTGATATCTGCGCCGTGGGCGTGGCTCCAATCGGTGTCGTCGTCGAAATTGGCCATGGTGTAAACGCTGGCACGAAGTGTCTTATCGGTGAGGAACTTTGTTGTGCGGTAGTTGAAATCTGTACCGATCATGTGTGCGTCCTTGTCAGAATTCGGATCACCCAAGGTGCTGATCATACCGATTGACGATTGTTCAAGCACGTTACGTGAGATGCGCGTGACAAAGACGTTTTGGCTACCAATACCGTTGTGCTTATCGAGCATGGCTCCAATCATGCCGATGTTATATTTGCCGATTCGACCGGTGATTTTGGTCGCCAAATTGATGGGAACAGGGTGTCCGCTATCAGTAAGGCCAATACGCCGACTGAAGAACGGGGTGCTGGACTGTGATCTCGAACGGCGCGAGGACGGACCGAATTGAAAAATACCTGAGTCCTTTAGGAAAAAGTCACGTTTCTCCGGATACTCAATAGAGAAGCGCGTGAAGTTGAGTTGTCGGTGGTCGATCTCCGTTTCGGCAAAGTCGGTGTTCACTGAAAGGCTAGCGCTCAAGTTTGGCGCCAGACGATAGGAAATGTCGCCTCCAATGTCGCCCAGTATGTTTTCATCGCCGGTATCGTTTTTGTATTGGTATTTTCCTATACTGTAAGGGAGGACTTCCCACTTGGTGACATTGGCAAGCCTCTCTAGGCCACGGATTTCACCTGCATTTCCCATGGCCGACGTTCTGAGGTGGCGCCCCTCGCTGTGCCAACGACCACGTTCGTTTTTCCGACGAATCGTTCGGGAGATGTTGAAACCCCAAGTGGAATTGCGGGGACTGAAAGCGATTGAGTCGAAGGGGATGGCAATTTCGCTGAACCAACCATTGTTACTGATTTGGCTTTTGCATTCCCAGATCGCGTCCCAATTGCTGCTGGAATGAGAGTTGTTGTTGATTAATGCGTCATAACGTAAGCCGTTTGGATTAATAGTGAAATTGTAGCCATTGCGCCGATCCAGAAAAGTATCGATAGCAATATAGATATAGTCGTCCTCCATCGGAAAGTCATCCCGAGTCATGCCTCGGGCGAGGATTTTCTCTGGCTCTGAGTCGTAACACCAAATGCCGATGTAGAGGGCACGAGCATCGTAGAGGACGCGAAACTCAGTACGCTCCGTCATCGGCACGCCGTCCCCGGGTTCATCTTGCACGAAGTCGCCGGCAACCGGGGCTTTCTGCCAGGCACCATCATCCATCACACCGTCAATCACTGGCGGCTGCTCCACTCGCAGGGCGGTGATCGATGGGCGCGGTTTGATCTGGTTTGCGACTGTCCCTTGGTCAGTCAAGGCGAAGCCTGCGGAGCCAGTCAGCGCGGCTCCAAGGTAAAGAAGTTTTCGCATTCAGGGTGAACGGGTGTTAGTTGCGGCGACTCAGTTTTGGCCAAGGCTTGGCAACGCACGCGGAGCCTGCCGTCACATTCAGGGAAAACAAGAAGAACCTATTCACAGCCCGCTTGGCTTTATTGGCGTTCATTCGCAGTTAAAAGACCACTCACGAAAAGCGCTTCGCCACCGGGATGCGACGGCCGACGCCAAACGCCTTGCTGGTGATCTTGATGCCGGGCGCGGCTTGGCGGCGTTTGTACTCGTTCATGTTGATCAACCGGATAATCCGCAGGACCGTCGCCTCGTCGTGACCGGAGGCGATGATCGTCTCGGTGTCCTGCCCGTCCACCACGTACGCCTCGAGGATGCTGTCGAGCACATCGTACGGCGGTAGCGAATCTTGGTCGACCTGGTCGGGCCGCAGTTCGGCGGACGGCGGCTTAGTGATCGTCGACTCCGGGATGATCTCGCGCTCGCGGTTGATCCAATTGGCCAGGCTGTAAACCTTGGTCTTGGGTAGGTCACTGATTACGGCTAAGCCGCCGCACATGTCGCCGTAGAGCGTGCAGTAGCCGACCGCCAACTCGCTCTTGTTGCCGGTCGTCAGCAGCAGCGAGCCGAACTTGTTGGACATCGACATGAGGATGTTGCCCCGGAGGCGCGCCTGCATGTTTTCCTCCGTCGTGTCCTCGTCGAGTCCCTCGAAGATGCCACCGAGTTGAGACTTGAGTTGCTCGAACACCGGCTCGATCGGCACGACGTCGTACCGGATGCCAAGCGCCTTGGCTAGGCCCTCCGCGTCGTCGAGGCTGCCCTGCGACGAGTATTGCGACGGCATGGCGACGCCTCGGACGTTCTCCGGGCCAAGCGCATCGACGGCGACCGCCGCTGTCACCGCCGAGTCGATCCCGCCGCTCAACCCGATGACCGCCGACGTGAAGCCGCACTTGTGCAGATAATCGCGCACGCCGAGCGAGAGCGCCCTGTAAATTTTCTCGTTGTCGTCGGAGGTGTCGCTCGACTTCGGCTCGATTGTCCCCGTGTCAATGAGCAGCAAATCCTCGGCGAACATCGCGCC
>JASLKI010000206.1 GCA_030747575.1 Verrucomicrobiota bacterium
TGTGGTCGCGGTGACGGTGAACCGCACCGCCATTTCGCCAAGCAGCACGCGGTTTGCGCCTGTGAAGTTGGCCCCGCGCAGTGTCACCCACTTGGTCGGCTCCGAAAGCGGCGGGTCGAACGACTCGATCACCGGCGCGCGCGTTACGATCAGTGCCGCGCCGCTCGTCCCGAAGCCGAACGAGTTGGTGACCTTCACCAAGCCGCTTGTCGCGTTAGCGGGCACGGTGAAGTCAAGTTGCTGCGGCGACGGCGTGCTTTGTCCCGCCGCCCGGGCCGCACCAACGTGCACGGCGGTAACTTGGCTAAAATTCGCACCGCGCAATGTCATCTTCATCCCGGGCGCGGCGACCGGCGGCGACACGTTTGTGATCACCGGTGCACGGGTGATGGTGAAAAAACTCCCGGTGACCGCACGGCCAACCGCGGAGACGAGGGTGATTTTTCCGCTGGCGGCGAACGGGACGCTGGCCTTGAGTTGCGTGTCGGCCACGACGCTAAAGCCGGCCTGCACATTGCCGAACCACACGGCGGCGACCGACTTGAAATTGACGCCGCGAATGACGACCGAATCGCCGGGCGCGCCCACCCACGAGTCGAGGCTGTCGATGATCGGCCCCGGGCCGGCGACGATGAACGGCTCGCCGCTTGTGCCGGTTTCGTCGTGCGAAACGGTGATCGCACCGTCGGTGACATTCGGCGGCACGACGGCACGAATCTGCGTCGCCGCTGTGACGATGAAGTTGGCCAAACGAGCGCCGAACTTCACCGCCGTGATGCCGGTGAAGTTTTGCCCCTCAATGGTCACGATCGTTCCCTGCCAACCTCGCGCAGGACTAAAGCCGGTGATGCGCGGCGCAACGGCGAACGGCATCGGGGCGGTGACTTCGCCGAGCGGCGTGACCAGCGTCGGCTTGACCGTGGTGGCGGCGTTGGGGACGGTGGCGTGAATCTCGAACACACGCGGCTCGCCCTGCCCGTCGATGACGTTAACCGCCTCCCAGTCGGCCAATGCGTCACCGAACTTTACCGCATTCACCAGTTGCAACTCCTTGCCGGTGAAAACGACGCGCGTGCCCGGTCGCCCGTGGCGCGGCTGCATCTCGGTAACCACTGGGCCGGCGCGGAGTCCACCGGGCCAGGCAACAAGCACGACGGCAGCCAACCAAGCGCTTGGCCAAGCGCGGGGGGAAGTTTTGCTGGCCCGTCGCACAGTGGATCAGGCGATACCCAAAATCTTTTTGCCCTCCTCGCTGATCATCGACTGGTGCCAGGGAGGATCCCATACGACCTCGACGCTAGCGTCGTCGATGCTCGGCAAGGAGAGGATACGGTTTTGGGCGTCAGCGGCGATCGCCGGGCCCATGCCGCAGCCGGGGGCGGTGAGGGTCATTTTCATCTTCACCTGTTTGCCGCAGCCATCGGGCAAGTCATCCATGCAGAGGTCGTACACGAGGCCAAGATCCACGATGTTCACGGGGATCTCCGGGTCGTACACCTGCTTGAGCGACTCCCAGATTTCCTGCTCGGTGGCCGGCGCCCCAGACTCGCGCGGCTTTGCCTCGTCCGGCACCTCAAACCCAAGGGCGTCGGCGTCGCGGGCATCAACGCGGAACAGCCCCTGCGGCGAGCGAACGGTGTACGCACCGCCGAGCGACTGGGTGATGTCCACCGGCGTATCGGCACCCATGGTCATCTGCTGGCCGGAAGGAATCTGGGTAACCTCGCACTCGCGGATGAAGCGGACGGATTGAATCTCCTGCATCGACCGATGGTCAATGGCAGCGCCGGCAGTGTCGAGAGCGAAGTTGGCTCACTAGTGGGGGATATTTGCTTTGCGGGGGTCGATGAGAATTCGCTCTTTGACCCAAAGCAAGTCGCGATCACCACCGGGAGTTGGAGCAAAATTATAACCTCGGTTGGGAGATTTTGTTTTGTTGTGCACCCATTTTTTATTTTCCGAGTGGCCATCTGCAAATCCGAACGTTCCGCCACCATTGTGCCAATAAGACGCAGAGTTCTGCCAATGGTTTGCTGCATACACTGGAATTGCAAAAAAGGAATCATCAATTGTGTTTTCGTGCTCATCTAAAAACACAAATGACTGTGATGGTGGCGGGCTCATGATGTCGGACATTTTCACACGCGGCGGATACTGTGACCCTTGCACCCAGGATATCTCGGCGAACACACCACCCATGTGACCACTCATCGAATAACTACGCACCGGATAGTAGGTACTATTGCCCTGCCCCAACTTCGGCTGGGACGGGCATTTGTATATTCCTAAGGAATCATTATACTTAAACAACTTTCCTTGTTCAAGGTGCCTCGTATCCTGAGCATGAGCTTTATTTCGCATGTTATAGGCGGGATCAATCCAGGAGCTCTTGTTCCCGCCTCTTATGGAATTACTCACCAAATAATCATCATTGTCACCGGCATACATTACCCAACATAAGGTTAATTGCTTGGTGTTGTTCAGGCAGTAGGCACCCTGCGCCTTGGCCTTGGCTTTGGCCAGCGCCGGCAGAAGCATGGATGCTAGGATGGCGATGATCGCGATAACCACCAATAACTCGATCAACGTGAAGGCGTATCGCCTTGTTTTATTAGTAGTGTTCAACGGTTTTGTATGGTCGTTTCTTGTTAAAATTACGGTAGCGGAGCATGCCAACGGGTTTCAAATTACACTTTCAAAATAATCCACCATACTATTTTGAACATGAATCAAATCGGCCATGCGCTTGACCAAGCGATTCAGGGAAGTGGCTTTTTGCACTTGGGACAAACCGGCCTGCCATCGGCCAATTGCCCGGCCTGCAAGTAAAAACAGCCGTTCACCGGGCACTTCAGGCCGTCCACCAGTCGGCCATTATTGCACTTGGGGCAAACCATCGGCTGGCCCTCTTGGTTTGGGTTGTCATCGTAAAACCGGCCTCGGATCTCGGGATCGATCACCTGCATCTCGCCGCAGGCGCTGCATTTCGCCCAAGTGCCACCGTCGGGAAAATCGGCGCTAGTGCCCGACGAGAACACAAAACTGACGATGAAGCCGGCACAAAGAATGATAGCTGCAATGGAAAGTCCCAGCTTGGCCTTGTCGTTCATCTGCTGTTTACCACCATTCCCGGTGCGGCTGGTTGTCGTTGTTCCAGCGCCGGAGCATGTTTGCGGCGTCTGGCTTAAATGCGCCGCTGGTCTTGCGCCCCACAAGATCCATCATCTTGTGATACTCGGCATGTCCATCGGCCAGCAGAATGTTGGAGCCAAGGGTGTGCCGTTTGCTGGGCCATTCCTTGGCAGGACTGTTAAAGTTGCCACCGTCACAGGGATCCACCGCGCAATCCCATACCCCATCCGCCTGGGTATCGGAGATGCAGACCATGTCCGAAGGCATGCGTACCGTGCTCTCGGGAATCAAATCCTTCTCACTCTTAACATCCCCACCGAGACCCAGTGTGCGGTCGTTCACCTTTACAAATTCACGCACCCCCCAGTCGTTGTAGCCGTACGTGAAGAAGGCTCCGCCACCGGGGTGAAGGTTGAACGGAAACGTGGGGTCTTTCTTTGTACGATCCATACCCTTGTAATCCTTCCACTTGAAGCGATCCACTCCTTTGCCCTTTTTTGCCGGACAAAAAAACAGATCCGTGCTTTCAGCGTAGCCATAAAGCCGCCCTGTCCAGGCGATGGCGTTGTTGACCGGTTTACCGGTGTACTTGGATAGGCCTAGACCGGACCGGACATCCCAGTGTCCGGGATAAGAGGCAGTGGCGGAGACATACATCTGCAAGGCGATGCCCATCTGCTTTTCGTTGTTCATGCAGAAGATCTGCTGCGCCTTGGCCTTAGCCTGCGCCAGCGCCGGCAGGAGCATCGCCGCCAGGATGGCGATGATCGCGATAACCACCAATAACTCGATCAACGTGAATCCGGTTCGCCTGGCCTGGGTTTGATTGTTCATTGGATAAATACTTTTCACCAACAATATGAGATGAAGCGAAAGTCTGCCATTCACCACTTAATAAGCAATCCTAAAAGAGCTGTTTTTGGGCTGGTCAAGCTTGAGCGAAGGGCGCAGCATCCGGCTCTCCAGCAGCAAAATCTAGCACTATGGCAGACCTAAACTTCAACTGTCCGCAATGCGGCCAAAATCTGACCACAGACGAAAGTCTCTCCGGCTCTGATATCGAATGCCCCTCCTGCAGCAAACCGATCGAAATCCCCTCGGCCGGCGATGAAAACGTGGATCGAATCGAGGCAGAACCCGCCCCTCCCGTAACCGCGGAGTCGGAACCCAAAAAACTGGCCGTCGCGGTTCACGAGGGCGGCGAGGAGTTGCTGAAAAAAAGCAGCTCACACAAGGAGAAGGAGATTAGCGGCGACGGAAAAATTTGCGTCAAGACCATCAAGCGGGGCGACTGCATCGAGCTGGGGCAGGACAAGTTCGATGAGGAGGTCAACAATTTCATCGGGAAGTTTTCCCGCGAGCAGATCATCAGCGTTCACTCCCTGAACTACTCGCACTTCGACCCCACGACCCAAAAGTACCTTCCCGATTACGCCGCATTGATTGTGTACGAGCGGTAGAGAAAAGTTTTCAGTTTCAAGTTTTCAGTTTCAACCGAGGACATAGATTTTCTCATATTTTTAACTTTGACTATTTGTGAAAACCCGTGAAATCCGTGTCTCTTTTCAGAAGACGAACGGCGAGTTGAACAGGCCGCACTCGGGGCACCGGGAACGATCCACGTCGTGGTCGTCGGTGTAAACGTAGGCGCACCCGTCACAGCGAAATACCCGGTCCTCGGTCGGCTCCGGCTCGAAGCGTTTGCGACGGTATTCGTAAAGCGCCACCATCACGCCCAACACGCCGGTCACAACCGCGAAGCAGAGAAAGATGATTTGGCCGGGAAACATCAGGCCGGCGGCGGGGTTGGAGCGGCGGACGGCTTGGGCGGCGCTATCGTCCGCCAATGGAACAACGCCTCGCCCCACTCAAGCACTCCCGGCCGGTCGGGGCGATCGAACCGAGTGCGCTTGGACGGCTCGAACCGGATGCCCCGGAGCAGCTCCAGCGCGCGGCGGCCGGCGGCGGCCTGAAATGCGTCGCCCTTGGCCAAGCGATCCTCGACCGTGGCCGACACCACATAGCCATCCGTGTTCACGCCGATCCGGACACGGGTTCGCCGCAGCGCCTCGTCGTGCGGCATGGCCGGGACGGACACCGAGCGCACCACCGGCCGCTTGGCCAAGCTTCCCCGGAGTTCCAGCTCGGAGGTGGCGCGGACAGCCAAGCGGGGCGGCTCGACCGCCATCGACCGGGCCGGGCGCTTGGCCGGGAGATCCGTCACGAAAGCGAGGTGATCCGGCAACGCCTCCCGGAAGGCGGCCCCAAGCGGGGCGGGTTGGTTCTCGAGCAAGCGCGGTGTCTCATTCCAATCGATGAGCTGATGTTCCACCTCGGAGAACCGGCGCCAAGCCGTTCCGGAGAACCCGCGCCGGTTCGGGCGGGAGAACAGGGTCGGGTCGCTGAACGCCGCCCCCGGACCGCTATCGGGTGTCAGTACGATCTCCGGCATCAGCCGGAGCGGCACGCTTTTAGGTTGCGCGCGCACCGCGAACGGGACGCGTCCCAGCCAGAAAAGAACACCCAACTGCGCCGCGAAAACGATCAGCACTCCGATGCCAATGGCCTGGTTGGACCAGCCCTCCACCGGCTCGATGGTTGACGGCTCGTCGCTCACGGCTCCATGCGGGGTTGCGGCTCAAATGGCTGGGAAAAGTCGGGTGGCCGCGAGGCCAACAGCACATGGCCAACACCAATCTCCCCGGCCATCGTGCACAAATCAATGATCACCTCATGGCGCACCGCCTTGTCCGCCTGGATCAAAAGCGATACCTCACCCGGCTGCAGGCCGCCCTGCTCGATGGCTTGGATGATTTTGGGATGTAGCAACTCGGTTGAGGGCAGTTCCAGTTCCACCTGCTGCCCCGACTTGAGCTGGTCGTCCAGACGGGCCAGGCGGTCGTTCACGAGCACCCGGCCCTGCTCCACCGCGCGCAGCACGCTGTTACTGTCCAAGTCCGGGTAGCGGTTGACCAACAGCTCGGACAGGGGGAGGCTCTCCTCCTCCTCACTCACCTTGCGAGAGAAGACCTGGTCCCGCAGCGTATCTCCGCGAAAGTAGAGAATCCCGTTCGCGTCGACGGCCACCGCCAGCGACGGGTCACCCACGCCGGAGCGCTGGGAGGAAACGGGAAGATCAACGTTTACCTCGATGCCCGGCTTGAAAACCATGGAGGTGTTAAACAGCAAAAGTGGCAGCATCAGGAACAGCACACCAACGAACGGCGCAAAGTCCAGTTGCCCGTGAAAAGGCCGGATGTTCCCCCGATGATTCATTTATTCCCGGACATGGACACCGCCTTGCGTGCCACCCGCGGCTTGGTCGATCCGGCCGATTTGGACGGGGGCATTTCATGGGTGATGATGTTGAGTATTTCCGAGGAGATCTTGTCGATGTCCACGGCCAGGTCGTTCTTGCGACCCACTAGGTAGTTGAAGGCAATGTAGCAGGGAATCGCAATAGCCAGGCCAAGCGCCATGCAGATCAACCCCTCCCAGATGCCACCAGCCAGCCTGCCTTCGGATATTGACGGCAGAATACCAACTGGCAGTTCCGGCCAAACACCGCGAAAGATGCGGATGAAACCCAGCACCGTGCCCAGCAATCCAAGCAGCGGGGCAACCTGCGCGATGGTGCCCAACATGTTCAGCCGTTTTTCCAGCCGCGCAACCTCGATGCGCTTGTTGTCATCGAGCAGTTCGCGCAACTGCTCCCGCGACTGTTCGCGGTTGAGGATGCCCATCTTCGTCATCCGCGCCACCGGACCCGGCGTGGCATCACAAATCGCCACCAACTCGACAATATTGTAGTTGTTCTTGAGGTTTGCCCGAATCCCGGCAATGAACTCGGTGGTGTTGATCTGGACACGACGATAGTTCAGTAGACGCTCCAGAAAAATCGTCGCCGCGACCGCCGACACCAGCAATAGCACCCACACCATCGGGCCACCCTGCTTCATCATTTGCCAAGCGGAGCCGCCCACTTCCGAGCCCTCAACCTGCGCCAGTAATAGCCAGTTCACGGCCCCTTATAGGCTTCCCAGGGGTTATTTTCAAGGCCGGGAATCGATAGGATTCCCCCGCCTGAGCAAGCGCGGACTATTTGCCGGCCGGCTGGCCGATGCACCACAGGCTCTTGTGGGTTCGCAGATAGAGCGCGCCGTCGGACACCGCCAACGTCGAGTTCGAATACTCGCCCACCGAATTGGTGGCCAACAGCTCGAACTTCGGGCTGGCACGGATCACATGCGTGTCCCCGGACTGGTTGGTTACGTACACACGGTCTCCCACGAGGATCGGCGACGCCCAGACAGCCGCGTTGTTCTTCGTCGACGGCATGCGCTCCTCGTAAACCACCTTGCCACTCTTCATGTCTATGCACTCCATGAAACCGGACATGTTCACGAAGTAGGCGAAACCCTCGCGTACGACGGGCGTGCCCAGGCGATTTTTCTTCGAGCGCGGATCATGCCACAACCGCTTGGTCGTGACATCGCCGTTGCCACCCGGTCTCACTGCAAACGACGAGCCAAAGTAGCCGCCCATCGTTAGCAGCACGTTTCCATCGTAAACCGGCGACGTATAAAGGAGCGGGTTCAGCCCGTCACAGTGCCAAAGCTCCCTGCCATCCTTCGGGTTGATGGCGCGAAGCGTGTTGGCCTCGCTGAGGATCAACTCGGGGCGCCCCTTGGCTTCGATAATGATTGGCGTGGTGAACGCGCCTTTGATGCCGTCGGCGAGACCGCGAAAACCATCAACCCGATCAGGGTTATCCTTCACCTCGACCTTGCGTGTCCAGACCGTGCGACCGGTCAGCTTGTCGAGCGCGTGAAGCGAAGAGTGTGGCCCCGGCCCATGATAGACGATGCACAGGTCGCCGAACAGAACCGGCGAGGTACCGTTACCCCAGATGTGCTCCTGCGGCCCAAGGTCGCGATGCCAGAGTTGCTGTCCATCGAGGTTGTACGCGGCGACTCCGGCCGAGGCGAAGTTGGCCACCACGATGCGGCCGTCGGTCGCCGGCGAACCGGAGCAGTACGGGTTGGTCTTGTGGGTGGTTTCCTTCTTGGCGTGGGTGACGCCACTGCGCCAAAGCAGCTCGCCGGTGCGCTTGTCAAAACACATCACCGTGCGACGCTTGTCGGCGTCAGTCGCCTGCGTGATGAACACCTTGTCGCCCCAGATAATCGGCGAGCTGTTGCCGCGATCCGGCAGCGGCACGCGCCAGCGGACGTTCTGTTTCGTGTCCCACTTCAGCGGAACAGTTTCGCCCTTGGCCAAGCCGGAGCCGGCCAGGTCACCCCGCCACGACGGCCAATTGCCCGCGTGCACGCCCGCCGACAAGACGAGGCCAAGTCCGAACATGACGAACCCTCGGAATCGAGTGTTTGCGTTCATTCGGGGAGACTATCGCGAAGCCTTGGCCAAGGGCAGGCTTTTTTTGGGAACGGCGAACGATCGGTAATTTCTGGAATGAAACGCAGAAATCGCAGGGCCGCAGAGGGAGTTACAGAATCAATTTTTGGACACGGATTTCACAGGTGTTCAAAGAAAATAAAACTCTGTGTAAATCCGTAAAATTCGTGTCCTTATTCCTCTTCTGCGGCCCGGTTCATTTCAACGCGTCGAGGATGACTTTGGCCACTTCGCCGGCCAGGATGGCCGAGCCTCCCGGCGTGAAGTGCACGTTGGCCGGCAGCTGGATCTTCTCCAGCCTCGCGAGTCCGAACGAATACAGGTCGTGAATCGGGACGCCGTGCTTTTGCATCACACGCCTGGCGGCGGCGTTGTAGCTCACGACGTCTGCCGGGATGCGCCGCGGACGAACCTTGGCCTCGGGCACCGGCGTGGTGTTGCGCCAGATGAGCTTGGCTCCAGTTTGCTTCAAGCGGCGAACGAGTGAGTCGAGATTCTTTTCATACGCAGCCGGCAACACTTGCCGTTTGCCGTGCGGCATGAATTTCAAGTCGTGCAGACCCCAGTTGAAATGGATGACATTCCACTTGCTGTCGCCGAGCCACGAGTCGATCTGCACGAGGCCCTTGGTCGTCGGACCGCCGTTGGTGGGGATGCGGTGCACGTTGGCTTTGCCCTTGAGCAACTCGCGCGTCGGCAGCGTGTAGCCGATGGAGATCGAGTCGCCGATGAGCAGCACGCGCGGCAAACCGGCCACGTCCCTGATCGGGGCCATCGGGTTGGGTCGCTTGGGTTTGGTGTTCTGCGCCTGGCCAAGCGCGGGTAGCGCAAGCAATGTCGCGAACAACAGTGGCATCAACTTAGTTTTCATTTTGGTTTAAGCATGGTTTGCTGAGAAAATTCCGTCGGCCTCCTCGAGGGTTTCCTTCGAGCCAATGTCGTACCACGTTCCGGGCACGCTCCACGTGTAAACCGGTATCCGCGGGTAGAGCCACTGGATCAGCCGACCGGGTTGGTCGGGGTTGTTTCCGTCGGCGAGGTATTGGTCGATGAGCGGCAGCACCGCCCTGGGATAGTGATAAAGCGCGATACCGATCAGCGTCGACTTTGGCGCAGCCGGTTTCTCCTCAAAACTGGCGATGCAACCGTCGACATCCGGCTCGACGACGCCGTACTTGGTGGCCTCCTCCAGGCTGCCGACGTCGTACACGCCGAGCACGGGGGCGTTCTTCTCCGCGCACAACCGGCCGTAATCGCCAAGTTTGTCGCTGAACAAATTGTCGCCGGCAACCACGATGACGTCGTCGTAGATGCCTTGGGTTTTCAAGACCAAATGCAGGTCCCCGATCGCGCCGAGTTTGTTGTCGTCCCCGGTGGAATGGTCGTTCACAACCCGCACCGGCGGGGCAAAACCGGACGAGTCGCGCCTGCCGGCCCACGCCTCAAAATGGCCAGAGAATTTTTCGTTGGTCACGATGAACGCCTCGTCGATGGCGTCGATCACCCCGAGGCTGGCCAAAACATGATCGACCATTGGCTTGCCGGCGACCGGCAGCAGCGGCTTGGGCTGGTTGAGCGTTAGCGGGTAAAGGCGAGTGGCGTATCCGGCGGCTAAAATGATCAGTTTCATTCTGGGCGGCGGAGCCTAAAAACAGCGGCTCGAATCGTCAACGCCGGTGAAAAGCAAAAATACCAAAAAAACTGAAGCATATCACGTCAGTGGACGTACGGGATGACTCATCGTACTCCTTGTGGGGTGCGGTGTGTTTTCATCGGGTTGGCCCTCGTCCGGTCGCAATAACTGGGCGGGGCTCTTTTTGTGCGCTTGCCCTTTTCGAGGCCTCTACAAGAATCGCTTATTCATCTCCCTCACCCCTGCCCTATCCCGCTGGGAGAGGGAGCTATGCACTTCGTCCTTCGACATTCCTTGTTCGGTGTTCAATATTGGGTTTTCCCAGCCCTTGCCCTGTTCGGGCTACTTCACCTCGAACAAGTCATCCCCAACGAAGCTGACATCCCCGCGTCCCGGTGGCCCCGGGAAAATCACCGTCACGTCTTTTTTACCTTTCCCTGCATTGGCGGGAATTTGCAGCTTGCCGCGAATACTCGTGCGCGATGTACGGGACAATCCTGTGAGGTCAATTCCCCCGATGCTTACTCTCGAGGGCCGGATTTGCAACGGAGGCAACGGCGGTTGTGCATTGCCGTTTAACGTCACGGTCACCGTCAATCGTTTCCCCACCAAGCCACTTCCCGGAGTGACGCGGACAACACCATCGCCTCCGCCTCCCGGCTGGCCACCTCCGCCTCCCGGTTGGCCGCCTCCAGCAGCCGCATTGGGCGTGCCATGGTACTTGGCCAGAAAGTACGGGAAGTCCGCAGTGACAAAATAACCGTAGTCGAAACCGAAAAAACTCGCCTCGTCGAACGTCGCGCCGCTGGCTAGCTCCACCTTGCCCAAGGCACGCCCGTTGCATTCATCAAGCGTGCGCCCCTTGCGCTTGGCCTCGTAATTATAATTGTCCCATGCGTAGGTGGAATTGGCGCCCCCATCGATGACCTCCTCCCGGTAGTCGGCGTCCGGCTCGTAGCCGCTGACCTCCTGCCAACCGAACGCCTCGTCGCCGGTCTCGCCGTGAATGCCCTTGTAGCGCGCGATGATCGGGTAGCCGTCCAGCGCGAAGCCGATGATGTTGTAATGCTCCTCCGTGCCGTCCGGCGCCTCGAACATGCAGGTCGGTGCAAAGTGAAAATGATAGTCCGCCTGCCCGCCGGTGTGGCCGTGACAGTAGTCGAGGATGCCGTTGATGTACGGGTCGCCGTACGGATGCGGAATCTGCGCCTCGTTCGGCCCGTAGATTGGCAGCCCCGCCGTCGTGATCGCCACCGTGCCAAGCAGCGGAATCTGCGTCAGTTCATCCGCTGGTTCGGGGAAACGCGGAATCTCCCACTCGAAGTTCTGCCCGCGCAACCCATTCGGCGTCGTGGTGACAAACTCGAACGTCGGGATGCCGTTGCTTTCGACGATGATCGAGTCGTCGTCGAACGACACAGCCAACTCCGGATCGGGATAGCCGTTGGACTTGTTTTTCGGGTGCGGTGAAATTTCAGTGGCAAACCAGCGCACCTGATGCGGATCGACCCCCTCGATTTTCACGCGAAAAAAAACCGTCGATGCCCCGACTACCAGCGGCAGATTGAAACTCGTCGTGTCGATTGGCCAGGCGCTGCCGGCCGAGAGCAGCCTCCACTGCGGCCTGGCCAAACCGGTCGCGTACTCCACGGTGTACCTGGCCTGCCTGCCGGCGTTGTCCCATCGCAGCTCGTGACCGCCCTTATCGGCTTGGCCAATTTGCAACCGATACTCCTGTGCCGGCGGCTTGGCCAAGCCGAGCAGAAGGCCCAGCGCTGTCATCCAAACCGAAAACTGATTGCGTAGTTTCCTTGTCACCTAGCCAAGCTGCCACGCTCAGTCCACTCTTGCAACCACCCCCAGCCAGCGGCACTTTTGACGCGTGGTTCACTCGTCTTTCAATCAACTCTCCCGCTTGACCAAGGCAGCCTCGATTGCCCTGCCCTTGGCTTGCCTGGCCGCGCCTGGCCAGGCGGCCGATCTGCCGCCACGCAGCGCGCAGTTCCCTGCTCGCGTCGAGCAACTCAAGGCCCACATCGAGCGGGTGGATCGGCAGGCCGAACAGCTCCGCGCGCCCGAGTTCCCAGCCGGCAAGGATTGGTTCAACTCGCCGCCGCTGACCTTCGGCAAGCAGCTCGCCGGCAAAATCACAGTGCTCGATTTCTGGACCTACTGCTGCATCAACTGCATCCATATTTTGCCCGACCTCGCTGAGTTGGAGGAGCGTTACGCCGGCTATCCGGTGGCTTTTGTCGGAGTACACTCAGCCAAGTTCGATAATGAAAAGGTGTCCGAAAACATCCGCGACGCCGTACTGCGCTACGAGATCGCCCACCCGGTCGTGAACGACGACACGATGCACATGTGGCAGCGCATCGGCGTACGCAGCTGGCCGTCGCTGGCCGTCGTCGGCCCGAAAGGCAACCTGCTTCTTCTCGTCTCCGGCGAAGGCAACAAGGAGGTCATCGACGCATGCATCACCGCCGCGCTGGCGTTTTACCCGAAAAACATTTTTCGATACAACCCCGTCCCGATGTCGCCGGAGAAGAACAAGCAGCGCATCGACTCGCCGCTGCGTTACCCCGGCAAACTGGCGATCGACACCGAGGGCGGACGGCTCTTCATCAGCGACTCGAGCCACCACCGCATCGTCGTCACCGACCTCGACGGCAGGTTCATCGACACCATCGGCTCCGGCCGCATCGGCCTGGCCGACGGAGGCTACGACGAGGCGCAATTTTTCCGGCTACAGGGACTCGCCTTTCACAACGACAACCTTTACGTCGCCGACGCCGAGAACCACGCGCTGCGCGTCGTCGATACGAAGGCCAGGCGCGTCACTACGCTCGCCGGCAACGGCACGCAGGGGCGGGACTACAACGGCGGCAGGAGCGGCCGCGAGCAACCCATTAGCACGCCATGGGACGTGTTCGTCGAGAGCGGCCAAGTCTTCATCGCCATGGCCGGCACACACCAGATTTGGTCGTATGACCTCGGTAAAAAAATCGCGAAAAACTACAGCGGCAACGGGTCCGAGCAAAACCTGAACCGCGCCGACAGACTGCTCGCCGCGTGGGCGCAGCCGTCCGGCCTAGCCGTCGGCAACGGCGAACTGTTCGTCGCCGACAGCGAGAGCAGCACCGTGCGCGCGATCGACTTGACGAGTGGCGCCACCCGCACCATCGCCGGCGGCGAGAATGCCCAACCACGCAACCTATTCGCGTTCGGCGACACGGACGGCGTCGGCGAAAAGGCCCGCATGCAGCACGTCCTCGGCGTCCAATGGTGGGCAAAGGAAAACAAGGTCATCGTCGCCGACACATACAACCACAGACTCAAGCTAATCGACCCGAAAACCGGCGAGGTCAAACGCTGGGTTGGCTCCGGCAAGCCCGGCCTCCGGGACGGCAACGGGTTAGACGCGCAACTCTCCGAGCCGTCCGGCTTCGCGCTAGGCCCGCAGGCCAGGCGACTTTTCATCGCCGACACTAACAACCACTCGATCCGCGTCGTTGACCTCGAGTCGCTCGAAGTGGGCACGCTCAAACTCACCGGTGTTCCCGCTGCTGGGGAACCGGTCGCACCTCGCAGTCTCCGATTGGCCGATCTTCCCGGCACGCCGACGATTCGAACCGAGCCTCTACTCTTGGCCAAGGGCAAAGACAGCGTGCTGACGCTGCACCTCACGCTCCCCGCTGGCCATCACTTTACCGAGGAAGCCGGCAGCCGCTGGCAGGTCATCGCTGACGACAAGTCGCCGATCCGCATCGGCGAAACCAAGGCCGCCGGTGCGCTAAGGGAGAACGCCACGATCCGCATTCCAGTGACGTTGAGGGACGATGCCAACGGAGGGCTCGTACGCGTCGAGGCGATCGCCTACTTCTGCGAAGATGACGGTCCGTGCCAGATTTCCGGCGTGCTGTTCGAGGTGCCGGTCGCGCTTGGCCAAACGCCCGGGAAACCGGTCGAGCTCAGGCACACCTTCAGCAGCCAGGCCGCCCAATTCGGCCTCCCGATCGGCGAAACACCATAATTCGTTATTTTTTTGATAATATTTTATTAAAAATTTATATTTCTGGAGAGGGAATTGAAAACGCCAATTGAAAATAAAACATAAACCAGAAGCCCTCACGCTGCTTTTTGCGCGGCTCTCCTGATTTTCGCCACTCCCGGGCTTTACGCCCAATCTGCCGACAACACGCTGAAAGGTCAGTCCGCGGCGGTGAAAATCAGTTTCGAGGCAGGCGCACCCAGCAAACAAGTCATCCCGTTCAGCCAAAACGCCGTAAGCTACTGGCTGCGCACCGACCCGGAAGTGGACGAGGCGCGACCGAACGAGATCGTCGCTGTTTGCCCCCACCACGACGGATCGTTCAACGTCCTGCTGGCAGATTCATCCGTGCAGCAGACATCGTGGTCCAGGCTTTCAACGTACTTCATGGACATCACCAAACCGATCCAACTGCAACGTCGGCCTTGGCGACAATAAGCCATCACAGCCAAGCGCAAAAAGGGC
>JASLKI010000207.1 GCA_030747575.1 Verrucomicrobiota bacterium
CAACAGTTGCTGCTGGTCGAGGTGCGCGATCTCCGAAACGCCGACCACGCCGGTTTCCTCGACGTCCTCGATGGAAATTGGCGCCAATTGGCCAAGCGACGGCGTGGAAAAAAACAAGTTCGCCGGGCCGGTGATGAAATGGAGCAGCCGAGTGAACGGAATCATCGCGAAGAAACCGAACACCATTAACGAGTGCACCCACCAAACAGCCAAGTGCGCCGAGCGACTCGTCGCCTCACTCATCCCGCCGAAGAGTTTGGCCAAGCCGGCGCCAACCGGCGAACACCACAACGCCAGCCCCACCGGCTGATCCCACACAATCCGCAGCGCCTCGACGAAGTAGCCCGTGATACCGATGCCGAGAAACAGGCCGAGCGCCGTCCAGTCGCTCGCACGATGCCCGACGCTGCTTGGGCGCCGCATCCGACGCCATGCGAACAAACTGATGCCGAGGATGAACAGCAGGCCAAACAGATCAAGCGCCCCCTCGTAAATCACGTAATACCAGCCATGATGAAAATGAAATTTTTCGGATACCTTGGCCGCAAGGTGATCGACCTCCAGCAGCGTCGTCCCGAGAAACAGCATCATGAACCCGGCAAACATCATGATATGCGCCCAACTGGCCAGGCCACGGCCACGCACCCGTTTTTGTCCGAGGCCCTCCTTCAGCAGTCGACCGAGGCGCGGCTTCAACCGCGCAAAATTGCCGAGCAGAATTTCCCTGATGGCAACCGGCCTGCCCTGCCGCCAAAGTTTCCAGCGCCGCCAAACGCCCCAGCAAAATACCAGCAACGACGCCACGGCCATCACGTAAAATGCAATGACCGACGACGGCGGAATATTGCCGAACGTCTCGCGCGTCAACTGAATCGCCGGTTCATCCATCACATTTTCACTCGTTCGGATTTCGGATCGTATGCCGGTTGCAGTGACAGATTGGCTGGCACTCGTTCGCAGGCCACCTCCAGTTCGTAGTTGCCGCTGAGCAAAAAGTCACGATCCACTCCGTCGGCGTTTCGCACGTAGCCCATGCCAAGCCCTTGGCCGACGCTGTGTCCAAAGCCGCCGCTGGTCAGCCAGCCAACACGTTCGCCGCTGCGATAAATCGTCTCGCGACCCAGCAGCACCACCTCGGGATCGTCCACCGTGAAAAAGGCCAAGCGCTTGGCCAAGCGACCAGCCTTTTGCTGCTCGAGCGCCTCGCGGCCGAGGAACGGCGTGGCGGTCTTCAACTTGGCCGCCCAGCCGAGTCCGGCCTCGAGCGGGGTGTGGTCGGGCGTCACGTCGGCGCCCCAGATTCTGTAGCCCTTTTCCAGGCGCAAACTATCGATGGCTCGATAGCCGGCGTTGGCGATACCATGCGCTTGACCAAGCTCTGTCAGAAGATTGTACACCTCGACGGCCGACCCAGCCGGCACGTGCAGTTCCCAACCCAACTCACCGACGAAAGTCACGCGCATGGCCCGCACCGTCGTCCCGGCGATTTCCAGTTCGCGCGAGGTCGCGAATGGGAATACGTCGCTCGACAAATCCGCGTCTGTGGCCTGCGTGAGCACCTCGCGCGCTAGCGGCCCCATTAGCCCCAGCACCGCAGTCTCCATCGAGACGTCCGTCAATACCACATCGCTCCCGTCGGGAATGTTGCGCTCGATCCAGTTCAGATCACGCGAAGCCGAGCCGGTGCCGGTAACGATGTAAAACTGATCCTCTGCCAGGCGGCACACGGTGAGGTCGGCCTCGATGCCGCCGCGCCGGTTGCAAAGCTGTGTGTAAACCAATCGACCTGGTTCAACGGCGATATCGTTGGCGCAGATCCATGAAAGTGCTTTCTCAGCGGCCGGGCCGTCGAGCCGGTATTTCGCGAACGATGACTCGTCGAAGAGAGACACCTTCTCGCGGGTGTGCCGGTGTTCGCGGGCCACGTGCTCGAACCAGTTCGCGCGCCCGTAGCTTGGCTCGTCCCTCGGCTCGACGCCGTCCGGCGCAAACCAGTTCGGCCGCTCCCAGCCGAACTTGCTGCCGAAACAGCCGCCGCCTGACTTAAGTCGATCGTAAAGCGGTGACATCTTCAGCGGCCGACCGGACTCGTGTTCCTCGCCCGGCCAAGCCATCGTGTAATGCTTGCCGGTGGCCTCGGTCGTGCGCTCGATGAGAAACTTCGTCTCACGGTGATGCTCGCCAAAACGCCGGATATCCACCGGCCACAAATCCATCGACGGCTCGCCACCCACAATCCACTCCGCCAACGCCCGCCCCGCACCGCCGTTGGCCGCGATGCCGTACGCGTTGAAGCCGGCACCGACAAAAAAGCCGCGCACTTCCGGCGACTCGCCGAGAATGAAACTGCCGTCCGGCGTGAAGGCTTCAGGACCGTTGATGAGTTGGCGGATGCCGGCGTTTTCCAGCGCGGGCACGCGACCGACGGCCTGCAGGAACAACCCCTCGAATTGATCCCAGTCGCTTTAGAGCAATTGAAAATGGAAGTCGCGCGGGATGCCGTCCGGCGGCGTCCACGGCATGGGCTTCAGCTCGTAGCCGCCCATCGCGAACCCGCCAACTTCCTCCTTGAAATAGCAGAGCCGATCCGGGTCCCGCAGTGTCGGCAAATCGGCGGTGACTCCTTCGATTGGCTCGGTGATAAGATATTGGTGCTGCATAGGTTGCACCGGCACGGAGACGTTGGCCAAGCGGCCGCATTCCCGCGCCCAAATGCCGCAGCAGTTGACGGCGATTTCGCACTCGATGTCACCCAATTCTGTCTGCACGCCAGAGACTCGGCCATCGCGGATGTCGAAGCCGGTCACGCGGCAGCCCTCAATGATTTGTGCGCCGTCCATCTTCGCGCCCTTGGCTAAAGCTTGGCACAAATCGGACGGACTCGCCTGCCCGTCGGTCGGCAAAAACGCCGCACCAACCAAGTCCGAGACATCCATCATCGGCCAAAGTTCCTTCGCTTCGCTTGGCGAAAGCAAATGCATTTCCAGCCCGAAGCTGTGTGCCGACGTCGCCTGCCGCTTGATCTCGGCCAGACGCTCGTTGTTGCAGGCCAAGCGCAAGCCACCATTGGCTTTCCAGCCGGTCGCCTGGCCGGTTTCCTCCTCGAGTTTACCGTAAAGATCGACGCTGTATTTTAGCAGTTGCGTGATACTGGCGGAGTTGCGCAACTGGCCCACCAAACCAGCGGCGTGAAACGTCGAGCCACCAGTCAACGTCTTGCGCTCGAGCACAACGACGTCCTTCCAGCCAAGCCTCGTGAGGTGGTAGGCCACGCTGCATCCGACGACACCTCCGCCGATAATGACAACCCTCGCGCGCGGTGGAAGTTGAACCGCTTGATCAGTGTCCGAGGCCATAGTAGGTTTCGTAAATCCGCTTGGCCTTGGCTTGCGCCTCGGCTGCGTTCCACTTGTTGTCAAGAAACCGATCTGGGCTGAGGCTTCGCACGTAGTCCGACGGGAACGGCTCGAGCATCGACTCCACCACGTGCCGGCCGATACCGGCCGAGCCACTCACGCCGTGCGCGTTGCAACCGCCGGCCATCACAAAGCCCTTCATGCAATTGCTCTCTCCGATGATGAATTTTCCGTCCGGTACGAACGTCGGCCAACCCTTAAAAATGCTGCGCACACCAAGGTCGGCGGCCTTGCCGTAGAGCGGCGCGATCTGCTCGATGAACCAGCCCATCACATCCCAATCCTCCTCAACGCGCGGCGGCGTCTGGCCATTCTCAAAATCATCCGGCGCTAGCGACAGCGACTCCGGCTCCCAGCCGCCGAGCAGCAGGCCATTGATCTCGGCGCGGAGATAAAGCGAGGCATCCGGCACGCGCATCACCGGTAGTTCCGGCTCCATGCCTTCAGCATCGACGCTCACAAAATATTCGTGCCGTACCGGGAAAATCGGCAGTTCGAGGCCTGCCATTTTCGCAACATGCCACGCGTGCGCGCCGGCGGCGTTGATGACTGTGTCGCAGGCAATTGCGCCCTGGCTCGTGTCAACACCGGTGACACGGCCGTTCTCCATGCGGATGCCTTCGACCGTAACACCGGTAGCCAGGTGTGCGCCCTTTTGCCGGGCGCGATGGGCGTAGGCCATCGCGAGATCGTTGGGCTGAAGATAGCCGTCGCTCGGACACCACAGCACTGTCTTGGCCGGGGAAAAATCGAACATCGGCCACTTGGCCTTGGCCTCGTCATTGCTGATGAACGCCATCTCGAGGCCGGCCTCGTCGGCGGTGGTTTTCATCTGCTCAAACTCCGCCGCGCGCTTCTCAGTCAATGCCACGCGCAACGATCCAACCTGTCGCCAACCCGGCTTGGCCTCCGGCTCCGCCTCCATCTCGGAGAAGGTCTTGACCGACCACATCGCCAACTTGACACGATCGACGCTGGTGCGAACCTGGCCGACCAGGCCGGCCGCCTGCGAGGTCGTCTCCGAGGCGAGTGTTTCGTTTTTCTCGAGCAACAGGACGTCTGTTTTGCCAGCCTGACAGAGGCTGTGCACCACACCGCAGCCGACGCCCCCTCCGCCGATCACCACAATCTCTGCGTCTCCAAGCGTGTCCATCGCGTCAGCTTCCATTCCGTTTTTTCGCCGCCTCGGTGAGTTGCGGCACAACCTCGAACAGATCACCGACGATGCCGTAGTCGGCCAAATGGAAAATCGGCGCGTCGGGGTC
>JASLKI010000208.1 GCA_030747575.1 Verrucomicrobiota bacterium
CTACAATGCTCCGTGCTGTGCGAAGACGTGCGCCAGGAGGCCACCGGCAACTTCATTGCGCTGGGTATTATTGGCATGATCCGCGTGCCCAAGATGCCGATCGTCGCCGGCAAGCTGTGCGTGTTCACCCGCTGGGTCGCCGGCGTGGGTGAGTTCCACGAGAACATCCGGCTCATCGCGCCGGACAAGGAAACAGTCGTTTGCAAGTGCGAGACCAAGTTTGTCCTGCGCGACCCGGCCCATCACGCAACCAACATCGCAGTGTTCGCCGGCACCAAGTTTCAGATACCCGGCGTATACAACATCGAGGTGGTCGTGGATGATGTGATGAAGCTGCGCTACCCGATACCAGTGCTCGTCGTCGAACCACCGCCCGGCGCCAAAAAGCCGACCGAGGAAGACCCCGACGCGCCAAAGGAGAATATCTAGCCGCCCCGCTTGGCCAAGCGGGGTCATTCAGCATGATTTCAACGGAGCAAGCCAAGGAGTTGTTGAGCGCTGGATTCCCCGGTTGGGGGACGTTTACGCTCAACCCTATTAGCGGCGGCCTCACGAATCTAAATCTCCTCATCGAGACCGGGAGCGGCGAAAAGTTCGTGGCCCGGTTGCCAGGGAAAGACACCGACCTGTTCGGCATCAACCGACAAACCGAACACGCGATTTCACGCGTGGCCTGGGATATCGGCATCGCCCCTGAACCGGTGGCCTTCCTCGCCGAACACGAAATACTCGTCACCCGTTTCGTGGAGGGCGGCCCAATTGAAACGACCGACCCTACGACAATCCGCAGCGTAGCCAGGCTGCTCCACCGTCTGCACTCGGCGCCGGAGGTTCCCGGCACGTTTGATCTGCCGTCGGTAATCGAAGACTACATCTCAACCGCCAAGCGGTTCAACGTCACCCACCCAGGCCAACTCAGCGAGGCGCTGAAATTCTCCGGGGAAATTGTCAATGCGATCGAGCGTTGCCCGAGAGTTTCGGCTCCGTGCCACAACGACCTGATTGCGGCAAATTTTCTGCAAAGCAAAGATCGGCTATACCTCTTGGATTGGGAGTACGCCGGCATGGGCGACCCCTATGTCGACCTGGGAAATTGCGCGGTCAACTTCTGTATGGACGAAGCCGGTTGCCGTGCATTGATGGAGTCTTACCTCGGCCGGGAGCCAAGTCCGTCGGAAATGGCACAACTGCATCTGCTGCGGGTGCTCTCCGATTTGCGCGAAGCAATGTGGTCCTACGTGCAGGTGGGCATCTCGACTCTCGACGTGGATTTCCACGCCTACGGCATGAAGCACCTCGAGCGTTTTTTGGACAATGCCAAATCTGACAGCTTGAACACTTGGCTCGGTGCGGTCGGTGCCTAACCTATATCCTGCTTGTCGATATGAATCGCAATCTGCCGTTTCTTCAGTTCGGCAAAGACGACTTCCGGAGCGAACGCGAGCTCCGGAGCGACAACCCCCAAGCCAGAACCCTGGCCATCGAGAATCAACTGGGCGGCAATGGACATCGGGATTCCGACAGAGCGGGTGTAGGCGCGAAGGCCTTCCCAGTCGGCAACCGATCCATCCGAAGCCGGATGTGAAGTTGTCAGGGTGTAGCAAACCGGTTTGCCGTTCTCCGTCCCGGTGACCTCAACGTGCAGTGCATACCCGTACAGCTTGGTAGTGGTTCCTTGATCGGATTGCAGCAAATAACTCGCAATGGTATCCATCACGCCCACATCGACTCCGTCTACACACACCGTTTTGTTCTCGAGGAAACCCCAGTCATAAAGAGAGCGCAGCAGTTGCATGTTCGCCGGAGGCCACGTCCCACGCACTTCGACCAACCGAACTCCCTTCTCCTTGAATGATTCCGGGATTGTCTGGGTTTCAGCGTGGGGGATGATGTACTGCGTATGTGTCCCGAACGGCTCGGGCAGTGTTACCTCCAGCGGCCGCGCGAATGGCTCGACCTGCTTGAACTCGCCGTCCTCAAAAACGATTCGGCTTTCCAAGTCGGGCTCGTATTCTATACGGGTGGTCTCGGTGATCGCCGGCGAGAAGGCAAACGGCCGGAACGCCCCGTGGCTGATGCGAATGGTGTCAATCGACTCCAGCCGGTCGTGCGCGTAACGGGCCATCACGTTGGTGATGCCCGGTGTCATCCCGAATCCCGGCACGTAGGTTTTGCCTGCCTCCACAAACGCATCATGAAACGCGAACTCCGGCCCGGTTCCGTTTAGGTTCACGCCATGCACACCCGCCCTCGCGATGCACAGTGTTGACTCGTGGTTGATGGAGATGGGAGTGCCGTCCATGACGAGATCGTAATCCCGCATCAAGTCAGCGGTCTGGTCGGTCTGGAAAACATCAGCTTGGACGAAGTCAACGCGGTCGTCGGCCAGCCAAGCGACCACCTCCCGTCCGCGGGCCTCGTCCATATCGCCGATTGTAACCCGAGTGGGTTTGTCGGACTGCAAGAGATCGAGAACCGATTCGCGGCTAATTTTCCCAGCGGAACCTATACAAAATATTTTCATTAGAGAACAGTAATGTGACCGTTTTTGGTCAGCTGCCCAGTCTATCACAGGGGAAGGCCGTGTGGCTAGAATTACCTGCTGACCCAGGGAATTGCGCGGTCAGCCTCTGCACGGACGAAGCCGGTTGCCGGACAATGATGAAGTCGGAGCCAAGCGCTTGGTTGTGCTGTGCGTATTGGCTCTGTAGCGTTCCGGGCCAACGATGAAAAGATGGACTTGGTTTTTTTGTGGACTGATTATGGCAGGCGCAACCTTAGCTGAAGAAGCAACCCGACGACCGCCGATCCTCGACGACCCGTTCCTTTGGCTAGAGGAGGTCGAGGGCAAACGAGCACTCGAGTGGGTGGAGCAGCGCAACGGCGAAACTCTGGCCGAGCTTCAGGCCGACAAGCGCTACGAGCCGTTCCTCGCGCGGGCCGAGGCGTTACTCAACGCCACGGACCGCATCCCATACGGCTCGATTCGTGGCCGACATATTTACAATTTTTGGCGTGACGCAGAGCACGTCCGGGGCATCTTGCGCCGGACGACGCTGGAGTCATATCGCACGGCCAAGCCGGAGTGGGAAACCGTGCTCGACGTCGATGCTTTGGCCAAGGCCGAGAATGAAAACTGGGTTTACAAAAGCATCGCGTGGCTCGCTCCCAGCTACGAGCGCTGCCTCATCAAGCTCTCCCGGGGCGGGACAGATGCGTCGGTGCACCGCGAGTTCGACGCCTTAGCCAAGCGCTTCGTCGAGGACGGTTTTGTGTTGCCGGAGGCCAAGTCCGGCATCGCCTGGCTGGATCGCGACACGCTGTTCGTCGGCACAAACTGGAGCGAGGGCTCGCTGACCGAGTCCGGTTACCCACGGATCGCGAAGCGCTGGAAGCGCGGCACACCCCTGGCCAAGGCCGAGACGGTGTTCGAAGGTCGCCGGGAGGACATCGGCATCTGGCCGCGCGTATTGGATTCCGGCGAGGCGACCCTGCCGATGATCGACCAGTCGCTGACGTTTTACACCGGCGCGTACCACCTCATCGGCGGCGACGGGAAACTCCAGCGACTCCCGTTGCCGGAGTCGGCCGACTTGGCCGGGTTTTACGCCGGGCGAATCCTGTTCGCGCTGCGCGATGCGTGGGAAGTTGCCGGGCAGACATTTCCGCAGGGAGCGTTGCTGGCAATCGACGCGGCGGTGTTTCGAGCTACCGGCGAGTTGCCGCGCGTCGAGATGATTTACACACCGGACGACCGGACGAGCATCGAGGGTGTCACCGTTTCGCGCAGCGGCCTTTATGTGTCGCTATTGCAAAATGTGAAGGGCCGCATCCTGCGTTTCGGCGTGGACGCCAAGTCCGGCAAGTGGAATGCCGAGCCGCTGCCATTGCCGGATAACGGCACGGTTTCTCTCTCGGCGGCGAACCCTCATTCCGGAACGGTGTTGGTGAATTACGAAGACTACATCACGCCAGATCAGCTGAGCGAATACGACGCCGGGGCGAACGCGCTGACCCTGCTCAAGTCGCTGCCCCCACGTTTTCGGGCCGACGGGTTGCAGGTCAGCCAGCACACGGTTCGGAGCGCGGACGGCGAGGCGGTGCCGTACTTCGTGATTCATCGCAAGGGACTCAAACTCGACGGCTCGACGCCGACGATCCTTTACGGCTACGGCGGGTTCGAGATTTCGCTCAAGCCAAGCTACTCGGCGACCATCGGCAAACTCTGGCTCGAGCGCGGCGGCGCGTATGCCGTAGCGAACATCCGTGGCGGCGGCGAGTTCGGGCCGGGCTGGCACAAGGCCGCGCTCAAAACGAATCGCCAGCGCGCGTACGACGATTTCATCGCCGTGGCGGAGGACTTGGCCAAGCGCGGCATCACCTCGCCTAAGCGCCTGGGCATCTCCGGCGGCAGCAACGGCGGCCTGTTGGTCGGCGCCATTTTCACACAGCGCCCGGATCTGATGAACGCGGTAGTCTGCCGCGTGCCGTTGCTGGACATGATGCGCTACACCAAGCTGCTGGCCGGCGCGAGTTGGGTGGGCGAGTACGGCGATCCCGAGGACTCAATCATGCGCGAGGCGATCCTCAAATATTCGCCGTATCAAAATATGTTCCCCGGCCGCAAATACCCGAAAGTGTTCATCGAGACCTCGACCAAGGACGACCGCGTGCACCCCGGCCACGCGCGAAAAATGGTCGCCCGAATGCGCGAACAAGGCCACCCGGTTTTGTATTTTGAAAACACCGAGGGCGGCCACGCCGCCGGTGCCAACCTCAAGCAACACGCCCGCCGCTACGCCCTCGAGTACGTCTATTTCTCCCGCCAACTCGGCCTGAAGTAGCCGCCCGGCCAGACGTTAAATGTGCAGCGACTCGCCTGTTGCGGCGTGCGCTGCCTCGCGCAGACCCTCCGACATCGTCGGGTGCGCGTGGATGGTGCGGGCCAAGGCCTCCGCGCTGCCGCCCAGCTCCATCAGCAACACCGCCTCGGCGATCAGCTCCGACGCATGGGCCGAGAGGATCTGCGCGCCGAGCACCCGGCCGCTCGCCTTGTCGGCGATGACCTTGGCCAAGCCGTCCGCATGCCCGCCGGCGACGGCCCGGCCGTTGGCTTGGAACGGAAAAACACCCACGGCAGTCTCGTGCCCATTCGCCTTGGCCCCGGCCTCGGTGAGGCCCACGGCGGCCACTTCCGGCGCGGTGTAAATGACCCACGGGATGGCGTCGTAATTCACGCTGCCCGGCTGCCCCGCCATGCGCTCGACGGCGGCGACGGCTTCCTGCTCGGCCTTGTGCGCGAGCATCGGCCCCGCCACCACGTCGCCGATGGCGTAAATGCCCGGGACGCTAGTTTGCCACCCAGCGTCGGTCTTAATGCAGCCGCGCTCGTCCAGTTCCACCCCGGCCTCGGCGGCACCGAGGCCTTCGGTGTTCGGCTTGCGGCCTACCGCGACGAGCACTTTCTCCGCTTCGAGCACGACTTTTTCATCGCTCTTGGCCGCTATCAATCGGACGCCGCCCTCCGTTCTCTCGGCCGACTCGACGCCAGTGCCAAGGTGGAATTTCAACCCCTGTCGTTGCAGCAATTTTTGCAGCGCCTGCGTGATGTCCTCGTCAAATGCCGAAGCGATGCGCGGCAAAAACTCGACCACCGTCACTGCCGTGCCGAGCCGCGCCCACACCGAGCCCAACTCGAGGCCGATCGCGCCGGCGCCGATCACGACCATCGACACCGGCGCCTGGCCAAGCGCGACCGCGTCGTCGCTGCTCAAAACTGTTTCGCCGTCGAACTCGAGGCACGGCAGCCCGGCGACGCGGCTACCGGTGGCGATCAGAATGCGCTTGGCCTTCAGGCACTGTTGGCCCGCGTCACTGGTCACCTCCACCTCGTTCGGCCCGGCGATACGGCCAAGGCCGGCCACGCGCTCGATGCCGTTTTTATTCATGAGGAAGTCGATGCCGCGTGCCATCTTGCGGACGACGCCGTCCTTGCGCTTCATCATCGCACCGACATCCATGGACAACCCGTCGGCCGAAATGCCGTGCGAGCCAAAGTGCTTCCGCGCCCCGTAAAACAGCTCGCTGGACGAGAGCAGCGCCTTGCTGGGAATGCAGCCGACGTTGAGGCAGGTGCCACCGAGGGTTTTGCCCTTCTCGACGATGGCCGTTTTCAAGCCGAGTTGCGCCGCCCTGATCGCGGCGGTGTACCCGCCCGGCCCGGCCCCTATGACGATGAGATCAAATTCCATGTATGCTTTCTCAAAAAAAAAATGGCCGAGCGACTGCAACAGCGGCAGGCGAACCCTGCCCCCTCGTTGGCCACGAGCCAACCTGAAAAGGCTCCTGACAAAAAACCAGCGCGGACTCGCGCCGCTTGGCCCGGCAGGGTTTAATACCCGCACACGCATGAAATGCCCCGGCCACAAACTTTCATCCTCCCGCTTGGCCAAGCTGGCATTGGCCATCGCTGCCGCCTTGTCTGGCACCGGTCATGCCGAAGCCAGAGATGCCGCCTTGGCTCAGCGCGCGATGCACCTGCTGCGCGACCACTGTGTCCGCTGCCACAACACCAAAAAAACCAAGGGCGACCTCAACCTCACCGCGCGTGCGCTCGCGCTCAAGGGGGGCGGCGAAGGCTCGGCACTCCTCCCCGGCCAAGCCGCGGAGAGCCACATGTTCCAGTTTCTCCACCCCGACAGCGACCCCCACATGCCCCCGAAAAAGCAGTTGAGCGACGAACAGATTGCCGCGCTTGGCCAATGGATCGATGCCGGGGCCGAGTGGCTGCCCTCCGAACTGGTCATCGAGGCCAAGCTGCTCGACCCCGCTGCGCTTGGCCAACTGCCCGGCGATTACCGGCCGGTGTTCGCCCTCGCCCTCTCGCCGGACGACAAACAACTCGCCGCCGGACACGGCAGCCTCGTCACCGTCCATAACCTCGCCGAAAAAGACAAACCGCCCCTTGCCAAGCTCACCGGCCACCGCGACGCTGTCCAGTCCATCGCGTGGAGCCCCGACGGCAAGCGCCTCGCCACCGGCGGCTTCCGCAAGGTGCTGCTCTGGAACACTGCCGACTGGTCGCCCGCCGGCGAGATCAGCGACCTGCCCGGACGCGTCTCGGCGATGGTCTTCACCGCCTCCAACACGGCACTCGCCACCGCCTCCAACGCCCCCGGCCAAGCGGGAGGGATCGCCCTTTGGAATATCGCCGATTTAGCCAGGGGCTTGGCATGGCAGGCACACGACGGCACCGTCTTCGACTTGGCCATCGCGCCCGACGGCGAAACGCTGGCCTCCGCCGGTGCCGACAAACTGGTACGGTTTTGGAGCCTGGCCAAGGGCGAACAAGTGATGCAGATCGAGGCCCACACCGCGCCGGTGCTCTCGCTCGCCTACAAGCCGGACGGCGCACTGCTGGCCAGCGGTGGCGCGGACAAGGAGCTCAAAATTTGGGACACGAAAACACGCGAGCAGAAAAACCTCGTGACCGGCCACCCCGGCAACGTCGCCGCCATCGCCTGGCCGGAAAAGAAAGCCGAGTTGATCACCGCCAGCGACGACGGCGCCCTGCGCCTCTGCAACGAAACCAGCAAAAGCCCCGGCAAGACATGGGCCAAGGCCGGCGGCCTGCTCCATTGCCTCGCCGCCACGGCCGACGGCAAACTGCTCTACGGCGGCGCGGACAACGGCCGCGTTTATGCGTGGGATCGCACCGGCAAAATCACCCACACCCTCGAGTCGCCCAAGCCGTGACCGGGGCAGCGAAACAAAAACATTGCCAAAGCCGGAGGCCGGCCGGAAACTTCGCGTCCCCTTAAGTGCGGGTGTAGTTCAATGGCAGAACGCAAGCTTCCCAAGCTTGACACGAGGGTTCGATTCCCTTCACCCGCTCCACTTTTTTATCCCTTTTAAAGCCGGTAGTTTGCTGATTTACACCTGTTTGTTCTGCTGAAACTGGTTACATAACTGGAAACATCCCCACAAGTTTACGTTGATAAAACAGCTACAGAACAACCGATGCGGTTATACCAATCGCGGCTTGTCAACTGACCTTCTGAACAAACACCGCGGCAAGACCAGAAAGGAACTGGAAGCTGAAGGAAAATGAAACCAAGGATAAAACTTGCCGAGTCAATTACCCCAAGCGGAGCCTGCATGACTCTCTACGAACACGATGGGGCCTTTTCGATTTCTTTAAATGGCAAGGAGTTGATGCATTCAAAGGTTACAGCATCAGAGAGTTTGCTTGGAAGAACAGGCGTCGATCAAATAAATAAAGACATTCCTACCCGGGTTCTCATCGGTGGACTTGGTCTTGGATTCACTTTGAAAAGTGTCTTGGAGTCAGGAAACTCCAAAATGAGAATCGAGTTGGCAGAATTGGTCCCAGAAGTAATAGAATGGAACCGAACTTATCTGAAAGAATTAAACGGTGAGCTGCTTGATGATCCTTGTGTTGACATTAAAGGGATGGACGTGATCGATCTAATTCAAAATGCTGAGCCTCGAACCTATGACGCCATATTGCTTGATGTGGATAATGGCCCCGTTGCAATGGTCGACGCAAATAATGACCAACTTTACTCTAATTCAGGTATCCGCTTAATGTGCAGAGCTCTTAAAAAAGGTGGACGAATCGTGGTCTGGTCTGCGGGGCCCGACCTAAAATTTGAAAAACGTTTAGGTGAGTTTTGCTGCAAGTTTCAAAGGGTTGCAGCGAAAGCTTATAATGGAGCAAAACGAGCTCGTCATATGATTTATACCCTAGATCCAAACTAGTTTGCCCGGGCTCAATTCAATTCTACGTCACTTAACACCACTATCTACCATTATTTACGACCACGAGGGTTCGATTCGCTTCCGCAGTTCCAATTTTTCTTTTTAGACCGAATCGTTTACGGCTGGGATCAGCCGTAGAGGCTCTGGATGGGTTTGCCGAGACCGTCGCGGGTGACATAGAAGGGGCGTTGCTCCACCTCGTAAGCCAGGCGCGGCGATATCCCCATGGCCTTGTAGAGCGTGGCGTGCAGATCCTCGATGACGACCGGGTCCTTGACGGTCGAGCAGGGGCGCTCGTCGGCTGTCGCGCCGTGAAGGTGGCCTTTTTTGATGCCGCCACCGAACAGCAGCACGGAGCCGGCGTCGGTGAAATGCCGATGCATGCCGTAGTGAGCCAGCTCGTTGATTGTATCCGGCACCTTGACCTGATCCCGCACTTTGTTGCCCGGCTTGCCCTCGACGAGCATGTCCCGGCTGAACTCGCTGGCGAGCACGATCAACGTGCGGTCGAGCAGGCCGCGCTCCTCGAGGTCGAGCACGAGTTGTGCGATTGGGGCGTCGATCTGTCGCTTCAAGTCGGTGAGTCGCGTGTGCCCGTTCTCGTGCGTGTCCCAGTTCAGGAACGGCACGTACTCGGTGGTCAACTCGATGAAGCGTGCACCGGCCTCGACTAGGCGACGAGCCAGCAGGCAGCCGCGGCCGAACTGGCCTGTGTTGTACGTGTCGAGCACCTCTTTTTTCTCGAGCGACAAATCAAACGCCGTGGCGGCAGGCGAGGTCAGCAGGCGGTGTGCGTTATGGAGCGAACGTAGGAGCGATTCTTTTTGATAGTCACTGCCGGTGAGGCCAACGGAACTTTGGTCCACCAGTTTTTTGTAAGCCTTGTAGCGGTTGGCAAAGCGCGACCTGCTCATGCCGGACGGCGGGCGAACGGTATTCAACGCGTCATCCGCGTTGGCGATGTGAAACGGCCCATACTCGCTGCCGAGGAAGCCGGCCGAGTGGAACGCTTTCAACTCCTCACCCTCGCCGACGTCGAGCCGCTGGCCGATGTCGATGAACGCCGGCATCGCCGGGTCGCGCGGGCCAAGCGTACGGGAGATCACGGCGCCGATGTGCGGAGCGGCGACGGTCTGCGGCGGCGCATAGCCGGTGTGCCATTGGTACTGGTGGCGCGAGTGCAGGATGAACCCTAGATCGCCGGCCTTGTAGGTGCGGATTAGGGTGCCGCGATCCATCACCGAGCCAATTTTCTCGAGCCCCTTGGTCAGCTTGATGTGATCCACCGCCGAGTCGATCGCCGGGAAGGTGCTGAGCACTTGGTCGGGCGAGAGGCCTTTCTCGAACGGCGTGTAGCGCTTGGGGTCAAACGTCTCGGTGTGGGCCATGCCGCCGCCCATCCAGAGGACGATCATGGCGTCGGCGGTGGGCTCGATTCTCTCCCCTGCCGGCTTGGCCAAGATCTGGCGAGGGGCACCGGCGGCCAGGGCGCCAAGTGTTGCCGCGCTGGCTGTCTTTAGAAAGTTACGGCGATTCAAGTTGCCCTGCTGAGTCACGCGGGAAAGGTTGTCCAAGCGCGGCGGCTTGGCAAGTTTCGGCTTCAGCGAAGTTTTTCCACCTAAGCGAGAGCGTCGTGGAGTGCCGCGATTCAAAAGCTGGCGCAGCAGTTGATTCTCCCCCATTGCCAAGGCTAAGCTCCCGACCAAGCACGGCTCAGGCTTTTTCCTGAATGAGTTCTCGGCGGCCACCGCCGAGAAGTTCCTCGACGAAATTGGTGGTGTAGACGCCCCGGCAAAATTCCGGGTCTTGCAGGACGGCTTTCTCGAACGGGATGGTCGTCTTGATGCCGGTGATGATGTACTCGTCGAGGGCTCGGTTCATCTTGTTCATGGCGTCGCGCCGGTTGGTGCCGTGGGTGATGAGCTTGGCGATCATCGAGTCGTAGTGGCTCGGGATGGTGTAGCCTGCGTAGGCGTGGCTGTCGAGTCGGACGCCGCGCCCTCCGGGCGCGTAGTACATCTCGATCTTGCCGGGGCTCGGGCGGAATTCATTCCACGGATCCTCGGCGTTGATGCGGCACTCGATGGAATGGCCTTTGAACTTGATGTCGCTCTGCGAGAGCTTCAACGGCTCGCCCATGGCGACGAGAATCTGCTGCTTGACGAGGTCGACGCCGGTGACCTCCTCGGTGATGGGGTGCTCGACCTGGATGCGCTTGTTGACCTCGAGGAAGTAGAAGTTGCCCTTGCCGTCGACGATGAACTCGACGGTACCAGCGTTGGTGTACTGTGCTGTCTGCGCAATCTTGATTGCCGCCTTACCCATTTGAGCGCGCAATTTCTTGTTCTTGCCCTCGAGAAATGGGGAGGGCGTTTCCTCGATGAGTTTCTGGTTTCGGCGCTGGATGGAGCAGTCGCGCTCCCCAAGGTGGATGATGTTGCCCTTGCTGTCGCCGAGAACCTGGAACTCGATGTGGCGCGGGTTCTCGATGAATTTCTCGATGTAAACCCCGCTGTTGGCAAAGGACTTTTCAGCCTCGCTGCGGGCGGTGTGGTAGCCCTTGACCAGCGAGATATCGTTGTGGGCGGTGCGCATTCCGCGGCCGCCGCCGCCCGCCACGGCCTTGATCATTACCGGGTAGCCGATTTCCTTGGAGGTCTTGAGCGCCTCCTGCTCGGTCTCAACGACGTCCTTCGATCCGGGAGGGATCGGCACGCCGGCCTTGCGAGCCAACTCGCGGCTCAGGGCCTTGTCCTCCAGCGCATTCATCGCGTCGGACTTCGGGCCAATGAAGCGGATGTTGCAGTTCTCGCAGACCTCGGCGAAATGGGCGTCCTCGGAGAGGAACCCGTAGCCGGGGTGAATGGCATCGACGTCCGAGATCTCGGCGGCGCCGATGATGCGGTCGATCCGCAGGTAACTCTCAGCGCTGGGCGCGCCGCCGATGCAGATGGCTTCGTCCGCCATCTGGGCATGCATGGAGTTCGAGTCCGCCTCCGAATACACCGCCACGGTGCGGATGTTCAACTCCTTGCAGGCGCGAATGACCCGGACGGCGATCTCCCCGCGATTGGCTACCAGTAATTTTTCAAACATTCAGTGGATCCTGGCTAACGATCATGCTGCGTCGCTCCATCACGCGGGACGCACCCGGAACAGCGGCTGGCCGAACTCCACCGGGCGGCTGTCCTCGACGAGGATTTCCGTGACCACGCCGCTCATCTCCGACTTGATTTCGTTCATCACCTTCATCGCCTCAACGATGCAAACCACCGTGTCGGCCGTGACCGTGTCGCCGACCTCCACGTACGACTCGGCCTCGGGCGAAGGCTTACGGTAGAACGTGCCAATCATCGGCGACTTGATCTCGGGATCGGTCGCCGGCTCGGGCGCGGATGTCGACACGGCGACAGGCGCCTCGGCCGGCACGGACGCAACTGGGGGCAGGTAGTGCTGCACCTGCACCTCCTCTGATTTGCCCTCCTCGGAGGCGCGGCGCAGCTTGATCTTGAATCCCTCCTTCTCCATTTCGAACTCGGAGAGGGAGTTTTTCTTCATCAAGTCGACGATGCTTTTGATGTCTTTAAAGTCCACGGTGGATCAGAATGTTACGGCGCTGCGCCTGGGTTCGGGTTGTTGTTCACTCCTCAAGATCGGGAATTGCGGCCGCCGCGCCTCATGCGCAACAACCTTCAACGCCGCCGAGGCTAGTCACCGGCCCAAAGGCGGTCAAGGTCGATTCCCCCTTGGCCAAGCACGTTTCCGGCGTGACGCCGCAGCGTGACCGGTGTTAATTCCCCGGAGGTGACACCAGGAGAAACCAGCCAACTGCTGCAACGCTACAAGGCCGGCGTGATCGACGAGGCCGAAGTACTGCGCGTGCTGTGCGCCGCACCGATCGACGACCTTGGCTTCGCGCAGGTCGATGCCCACCGGGCGCTACGCCAGGGATTCCCCGAGATTATTTTCGGCTCCGGAAAAACCCCGAGCCAAGTCGCCGCCATCGCAGCCAAGGTGATGGAGCGTGAGGAGCGCGTGCTGATCACCCGCGCCAACGCCGACCACGCCGCCGCCGTGCGCGGGCAGTTCCCCGATGCCGTGCACCACGAGTCGGCGCAGTGCATCGCGGTCGAGGCCAGGCGCTTGGCCAAGCGCCCCGGTACCATCGCCGTGCTGTGCGCCGGGACGAGTGATTTGCCGGTCGCCGACGAGGCGGCGCTCACGGCGGATTTCATGGGCAACGAGGTCGTGCGCGTGAACGACGTCGGCGTGGCCGGGCTGCACCGGCTGCTCGCGAGCATGCCGACCGTGCGCGAGGCCAGCGTCGTCATTGCCGTCGCCGGCATGGAGGGTGCGCTGCCCAGCGTGGTCGCCGGTTTGGTGCGTCGGCCGGTGATCGCCGTGCCGACGAGCGTGGGCTACGGGGCGAGTTTTGGCGGCGTGGCGGCACTGCTGGGCATGCTCAACAGTTGCGGTAGCGGCGTGACCGTGGTGAATATCGACAACGGCTTCGGCGCCGGCTTCGCCGCCAATCAAATCAACGCCCTTGCCAGCGACTGAGCTGGCTTTGCCTCTTTTGCCTTTAATTGGCCGATTATTTTTTCGGCTTTGACTTGGTTTTGGTTTTTCTCCATTTTGCGCGCCGCACGACTTGACCGCGCTTGGCCAAAAGCCGTTTGAAACCGCAGCAACCAAAAAACACCTTGGGAAAATCACTTGTCATCGCAGAGAAACCGTCGGTCGCGACCGATATCGCCCGAGTGCTCAAGGCGGCGCGCGACAAGTCGAAGGACTTTTTCGAGAATGACGACTACCTGATTTCCTCGGCCGTGGGCCATTTGCTGACGATTGTCGTGCCGCCGGATCAGGACATCAAGCGCGGCAAATGGACCTTCGACAAGCTGCCGCACATCCCCACGCATTTTGACCTCGAGCCGATCGCCAAGAGCGAGGCGCGGCTGCGGGTGTTGCTTCGCCTGATTAAGCGCGACGACATCGACTGCCTCGTGAATGCCTGCGACGCCGGGCGCGAGGGGGAGCTGATTTTTCGCTACATCATCCAGTACGCGAAAGCGAAGCACCCGAGGAAAACGGCGGGCAAGGCCGTCTCGCGGCTTTGGCTGCAATCGATGACGCCGGACGCGATCCGCACCGGCTTCACCAATCTGCGCAGCGACGACGACATGAAGCCGCTGGCCAACGCCGCCAGTTGCCGGAGCGAGGCCGACTGGCTCGTGGGCATCAACGGCACGCGGGCGATGACGGCGTTCAACTCGAAGAGCGGCGGCTTTTATTTGACGCCGGTCGGCCGGGTGCAGACGCCGACGCTGGCTGTAGTGGTCGAGCGCGAAAAAGAGATTCGTGCGTTCGAGCCGAAAGATTACTGGGAAGTTCATGCGACCTTCCGCGCCGCCGCAGGCGAGTACACCGGCCGGTGGCTCGACGACGATTTCAAGAAAGATCCCGGCGACGCCCACAAGCGGGCGGAGCGTATTTGGGAACAGTCCAAAGCGGATGGCATCCGGGCCAAGTGCGACGGCCAAGCGGGCGAAGTGAGCGAGCAGAGCAAGCCGACCAAGCAGGCGGCGGTGGCGTTGTTCGACCTCACCACGCTGCAGCGGGAGGCCAACGCGAAGTTTGGTTTCTCGGCGCGCAACACGCTGGGCATCGCGCAGGCGCTGTACGAGCGGCACAAGGTGCTGACCTATCCGCGAACCGACTCGCGCTGTCTGCCGGAGGACTACACCGACACGGTGAAGCAGACGCTCGAGTCGCTTGGCCAAGCGCGCTACGGCAAGCTCGCTAGCGACGTGCTGAAAAACGACTGGGTGCACGGCGGCAACAAAAAGGTGTTCAACAACGCCAAGATTTCTGATCACTTCGCCATTATCCCGACGCTCAAGCCTGCACCCGGCACGCTCAAGGAGCAGGAGCAGAAGGTTTACGACCTCGTGGCCAAGCGGTTCATCGCCGTGTTTTATCCGTCGGCAGAATTCCTGGTCACGACCCGCATCACCCGCGTGGAGGGCGAGCCGTTCAAGACCGAGGGTAAAGTACTCGTAAAGCCAGGTTGGCTGACGGTTTACGGGCGCGACAAGTCCTTGGAAGGCGCTGGGCATCTGGTGGCGGTGGCGACCGGTGAGTCAGTGCAGGCGGCAGAAGTGAGCGTCGAGACCAAGGCCACCCGGCCACCGGCGCGCTTCACCGAGGCCACGCTGCTCGGCGCGATGGAGCACGCCGGCAAACGCATCGACGACGAGGAACTGCGCGAAGCCATGAGCGACAAGGGGCTCGGCACACCGGCGACGCGGGCCTCGATCATCGAGGAATTGATCCGCCACAAATACATGGTGCGCGAACTGCGCGAACTTATCCCGACGGCGCAGGCGTCCTCGCTCATCACCCTCCTCACGGCGCTCAAGGTGGACGCGCTCTCGAAGCCGGAGCTGACCGGCGAATGGGAGTTCAAGCTCAAGGAAATCGAACGCCGGAATTTCGACCGCGAGTCGTTCATAAACGAGATTCGCTCGATGACCGAGAAACTCGTCGGCACAGCCAAAGCGTTCGACGGCGACACGGTCCCGGGCGACTACGGTGTCTTGGAAACGCCCTGCCCGAAGTGCGGCGGCGTGGTGAAGGAAACGTACAAGCGATTCCACTGTGAGGCCGACGGGTGCGAATTCAGTTTTTGGAAGATCATGGGAGGGCGGCAGTTCGAGTTGCCCGAGGCGGACGAGCTGGTGGCCAATCGCCGCATCGGGCCGCTCGACGGTTTCCGCAGCAAGATGGGACGCGCCTTCTCGGCGGAGCTGAAGCTGACCGGCGAACACAAGGTGGAGTTCGACTTCGGCAACGACGACGAGGACGAGGAGGAAGTTGACTTCAGCGGACAGGAACCGGTCGGCACCTGCCCCAAGTGCAAAGGCCCCGTGTACGAGCACGGCCGTGCGTACGTTTGCGAGAAGAACACCGGCAAAGTGCGGGAGTGCAAGTTCCGCACCGGCAAGACCATTCTCAAGCGCGACATCGAGAAGGAACAGGTTGCCAAGCTGCTCAAGGACGGCAAGACGGACTTGATCCCCAACTTCATCTCCAAGAAGGGCCGGCCGTTCAAGGCATACCTCGTGCTCAAGCCGGACGGCGATGTTGGCTTTGAGTTTGAGCCAAGGGCCAAGCCGGCAGCCAAGGGCAGCAAATAGCTCCGCTTGACCAAGCGGGGGCGCTCTGGTCCTAGTCTTGCTTTTATAGTTTTGTTTGCGAGTTGCCTCAACGCAAACTGTTGTGTTATATTCCTCTGTTCGAAGGGAATGGCTGACAAAAAACCACCAAAAATAAAGGGGGATAAGCCCAAGGCCGACAGCGAGGATCGGTTTCCGAATCCGCGCTCATGGATGCTTTGGGGGCTGGGCATCTTCATGGTCGTGATGCTTTTTCAAGTCGGCAATACGGCCAACAGCGGAGTCGTCAACAAGGTCGATTACGACACTCTGGAGAGCTGGATCACTAATGGCAAAGAAGTCATTGATGGCTTCATAGAGTATCCTCCACCCAACGCCTCCGTAATGTGGACCATCACTGGGTTTATCACTGAGAATGGCAAAAAAGTGCCTTTCAAGTTTGAAGACAAGCTTGACGAGGCGCAGGAGAGATTCCTCAAGGCCGCCGGGTTCCAGTCGCGCGACAAGGACACCCTGCTAATGGGGTTCCTCTTGAACCTGCTGCCTATCCTGCTGATTTTCCTGCTGATCTGGTTTGTGCTGATCCGGCAGATCCGCAGCGCCGGTCGTGGCGCGATGAGCTTCGGCAAAAGCAAGGCCCGGATGCTTAACAAGGATAAAAATAAAATCACCTTCAAGGATGTCGCCGGTGTCGATGAAGCCTGTGAAGAGGTCTCCGAGTTAGTGGAGTTTCTCAAGGATCCAAAAAAATTCCAGAAGCTCGGCGGAAAAATCCCCAAGGGCATCCTGATGGTCGGCGCTCCGGGTACCGGCAAGACTCTGTTAGCCAAGGCCATCGCCGGTGAGGCCGAGGCCGCCTTCTTCAGCATCAGCGGCTCGGACTTTGTGGAGATGTTCGTCGGCGTCGGCGCGAGCCGCGTGCGTGACATGTTCGAGCAGGCGCGCAAGAGCACACCCTGCCTGGTGTTCATCGACGAGATCGACGCCGTAGGACGCTCGCGCGGCCACGGACTGGGCGGCGGCAACGACGAGCGCGAGCAGACGCTTAACGCGCTGCTCGTCGAGATGGACGGCTTTGACACGCAGGAGGGCATCATCATTATCGCCGCCACCAACCGGCCGGACGTGCTCGACCCCGCGCTGCTGCGTCCGGGCCGCTTCGACAGGCAGCTCACGGTAAACCTGCCCGACGTGCGCGGCCGCGAGGATATCCTCAAGGTACACGCCAAGAAAGTGAAGCTGGCCAAGGAGGTCGACCTTAGCATCATTGCCCGAGGCACGCCCGGTTTCTCCGGGGCGGAACTGGCCAACCTGCTAAACGAGGCCGCGTTGCTGGCGGCGCGCACCGACAAGAAGGCCATCAAAATGGCCGATCTCGAGGAGGCCCGCGACAAGGTGCGCTGGGGCCGCGAGCGCCGTAGCATGGCCATGACCGACGAGGACAAGAAAATCACCGCATGGCACGAGGCCGGCCACGCGCTGGTCAATGTCCTGCTCAAGAAGTGCCATCCGCTGCACAAGGTCACCATCATCCCGCGCGGCCAGGCGCTTGGCGCCACAATGTCGCTGCCGAAGGAAGATGTGCTCAACCGCCAAAGCAAGGAGATGCGCGAGACGATTGCCATGACCATGGCCGGCCGAATCGCCGAGGAAATCGTGACCGGCGACCTATCCACCGGCGCGTCCAGCGATATCAAGCAGGCCACCGGCATGGCCCGCGCCATGGTCACCCAGTGGGGCATGAGCGACAAACTCGGCATGGTCCTCTACGGCGACAGCGACGACTACGTGTTTCTCGGCAAGGAGATTTCGCAGAATAAGACTTACAGCGAGCAGACCGCCCAGCAGATCGACGCCGAGGTTCGGCGGTTGATCGACGAGGGGTACCAATTGGCCAAGAAGCTCATCAAGGATAACCGCGACAAACTCGACCTCATCGCCAACGCCCTCCTCGAGCACGAGACTCTCGATGGAAAACAGGTCGAGGATATCGTGCTCACCGGCAAATTTACCCCCACTGCGCCGCCGCCCGACGTTGATCCTCCCTCGGGAGCCGACGCCTTCACCCCCACGCCGGACGTGCCGGAGAGCGGCAAACCCAAGCTCGATGACGGCTTGGGCGACCCCGCTCCCGCGACTGCCTGACGTTTTTTGGCAGAAACACACGCCGGTTCAACAGAAACCCTTTGACTTGTAGCAACTTGGACAGCTACTTTGACGCCCCCGGACTGAGCAATGCCCAAGCTGATCGTTTTAACCGAAGGAATCGAGCCAACCTCGTTTGAGTTTACGAAGGAAGCCGCTTCTGTCGGTCGCGACGACGAGAACGACATCACCCTCCCGCATCAGTCCGTCTCCAGCAGCCACGCCGAGTTGGTGATGCGAGGCGAGGACGTGCACGTCCGCGATCTTGGCTCCACCAACGGCACCTACATCAACGGCAACAAGGTCGCCGAGTCGCCGCTGCAGCCCAGCGAAGTGATCACCTTCGGCGAAGTGGAGTTGAAGCTCGATGGCCCCCGGAAAGCGCAGTCCCACGACAAGCACCTCGAGCAGGGTGTCCGGCTTGGGAACCTCGACTCAGCCCCCAAGGGGCCGACCAAGGGCTTCAGCAAGAAATCGGACAAGTCCGGAAGATACTTCGTCATTTTCGGCGTAGTCGTGGCCGTCGTGATCATCGGCTCGCTGATCATGGCCTGGATGAAATTCAAGTAAACAGTCGCGCTTGGACAAGCGCAAACCTCCGCGGTCAACCCTCCCTCAACCAACGCGCCGCATTGGCCGCCGCGTACGTCACGATGATGTCCGCCCCGGCACGCCGCATCGAGAGCAGCGACTCCATCGTCACCGCCCGCTCGTCCACCCAGCCGCGCTTGGCCGCCGCGTGCACCATCGAGTACTCACCGCTCACCGCGTACGCCGCCGTCGGGCAGCCGAATTGCGCCTTCACCCGATACAAAACATCAAGATAGGCCAAGGCTGGTTTCACCATCACGATGTCCGCACCCTCACGCAGATCCAGCGCCACCTCGCGCAACGCCTCCTCCGCGTTGGCGGCGTCCATCTGGTAGCTGCGCCGGTCGCCGAACTTCGGGGCCGACTCCGCCGCGTCGCGAAACGGCCCGTAGTACGCCGAGGCATACTTCGCCGCGTACGACATGATCGGCGTGTCGCCGAAGCCGCCAGAGTCAAGTGCCGCTCGAATCGCCGCCACGCGACCGTCCATCATGTCGCTCGGCGCGACGACATCCGCTCCGGCCTCAGCGTGGCTCACCGCCGTCCGGGCCAGGAGCTTGATCGACGGGTCGTTGTCGATGAGTGCCTGGCCGCCGCGCTTCTTCACCACGCCGCAGTGGCCGTGGCTCATGTATTCGCACAAGCAGACATCGGTCATGACGAGCAGCTCCGGCAGGTCGCGCTTCAACTGCCGCACCGCCTTTTGCACGATGCCGTTCTTGGCGTAGGCACCCGAGGCGCGCACGTCCTTCTTCGGCGGAATGCCAAACAGGATCACAGCCGAGACGCCGGTTTTGTGCGCCGCCGCGGCCTCGCGCACGGCCTCATCGATCGAAAGCTGAAACACCCCAGGCATCGACGGCACGGCGTTGCGCACCTTGCGACCAGGACGTACGAACAGGGGCAGCACGAGCTGGTCTGCGTGCAGGTGCGTCTCGCGCACCATACGGCGCAACGCGGCCGAGCCGCGCAGACGGCGCGGGCGGTAACTGGGAAACTCTCCGGTCAAGGGAGACGGCATACGCGGCATGATAAACAATCCCGCCGACAAGCCAAGCGGTCAGGTGCCAATGCCGGAAACCAGGATCGCCAGCCCAATGATGCCGAAGCAAATGGCGAAGCAGACGGCGAACCCCCAAAAGTCCTGTGCGGTTGGCCGCTGAAACTCCAGCGAGCTGCCCGGAAACAGCTTGCGCTCGTCGAACCGGTCCGGCTGCGCGTAGCTTTTCTCCATTGCCGCCCGGTCGCCGGCCGGGTCGGGATCGACAGGCGTTTTCATTTTCACGTACAGCCGGTCGAGTGCCTCCTTGCTATTCGGCTTTGTCGCTAGGCTGGCGAGGATCATAACGATAAACGGCACCACCGTGGCAAACGGCAGGTCGAGCGTCTTAATGGCAGCCTTGTCCATCGAGGCCAGGTTGAGGCCCAACTTGTCGATGATGAGCATGTCCAGCCGCAACCGGCCGCTACCTTTGAGTTTGCAGTCGTACTCGTAAACCACCTCCTCGCCGCCTGGCACTTTTCGGCGATCAATCTCCTTGAGCCTCTCGTCTCCGATCGGTTTGACGCTCCCGGTCCAAAAGAGAGCCACGCCGCCGCGCCGCTTGGTCTCCGTCATCGGCTCGCCGGCGGCACTCGCCTTGCCACGCGAGACGTCCAGCGGCAAGGCAGCGCGAGTGAGGGTGCTCTCGATAACGTGACTCGTGCGCGTGTACGCCTGGCTGTTGGCCAAGCTGGGGCTGAGCTTGGGCACGGCGATGGGCAGCACGAGGAAAAACAGCAGGCAAAAGGTGAACGTGATCCACGCGGCACTGGTCGTCGCGCGCCGCCAATACATTCCCACCCAGAACACGGCGGCGAAGAGCATCGGGACGATCCACGTCAGCTGCAGGTTGGCGAACATGTCGTAAATGGTCAACGAAAGCGCCACCGATCCGGCGACAACCAACGCGCCGATGATGCGGGCAAGCCTAAGACTCTCGGCTTCGCTGGCGTCGGGCTTGATGTACGGATGGTAAATATTTCGGACCACCAGCGCGGCGCAGACGATCATGAAGCAATCCACCGTGCTCATCAGTGCGGCCAGCAGACAGGCGACCATCAGCCCGACCAAACCAATGTTTAAAGGCCCGAGAAGCTTGAGCGTGGCCACGCCCCAGGCCTTGTCGGCATCCGCCGTCAAGGCCGCGTCGCTGCCGTACAGGGTGAGCACGATCAACGCAGTGATCACCCAGCCGATAGTGCAGAAACGCTTTATAAAATTGCCTGTGACCAGACCCACTCGGGCGTCCCACTCGCTCTTGGCCGTGCCGCCGCCGGTGACGATGAAATGCGGCGTCAGCACGATGCCAATCATGTTGATGATTACAATCGCCACGATGGCGTACAGCGGAAACTCACTCGCCGTGCTGCCGCCGATGATGGTGAACGCTTCGTCGCCAAGCTGCTCGTGCATGAGGCGAAAGGCATCCATCAGCCCGTCGCCGTTACTGCCGAATTTGTCCACCACCGCCTTGAGCCCAAACGGGATCAGCAATACCGAAAGAACAATAATGCAAATGCCTTGAATAAGATCTGTCCAGTACGCCGCCGCGATGCCCCCGAGCAGCCCGTAAGTGATGACAACGACCGCGACGAACGGCAGCAGCGTGTATTGCAGCTGCATCCCAAACATCGTTTCACCCAGGAGCGGCGCGGCCACCTTGCCGATGGCGGTGAACATCATCGCCCCGTAAGTCATGTAGAAAAAACAGCCGAACAGCGCATAGGCCACGCCGATGGCCTTCGACTCGTACCGCTCCACGAACCAATCGCCAAGCGTCAGGCTGCGCATGCGGCGATACCACACCGCACTGATCCAGTACACCGGCGTGACGAATAGCCAATACATCACGCTCCACATCCCGCTCATGCCGTTGAGGAACGTGCCGCGCGCCGTGTTCACCGGGTCGGCCGAGCCAGTGCCCGAGCCGAACGCGGCAAACGTCTGCATCAGCTTGCCGAAACTGCGGCCGGCCATGAAAAAATCCTCCTGCTTTTTTTGACCACGCATGAGCCAAAAACCAACGCCCGCCATACCAGCGAAGTAGAGGAACAAAACAAGATAATCGATCAGTTGCATGAGTTTAAACAGAAGTCCGGTTGAACGGCAGCGAGTCGATGCCGAAACGTCCCTTAATGCAAACAAAAACCCAATAGGCGTGAGTGACACGGGAGCACAGAGGGTGTAGATTGCCCGACCGCGAAACACCGCATGGGAAGGTTGCTATCATTGATCTGCCTGTTGCTTGGCCAGGCGCTTGGCCAAGCGGAGGAATCGCTGCCCCTCGACCAATACACATTGGCCAAGGGGCCGGTGGTCATCGGGGGCGTCAGCCAGAATGCCTCCGGCCTCACCTACCACGCCGGGCGCGACAGCCTGTTCGTCGTGCTCGACGCGCCGCAGCGGATCGTCGAGTCGGGTCTCGACGGTTCTCTCAAGCGTAAAATCAACCTCAACAAGTTCGACGACACCGAGGGCATCACGTGGCTGGGCGAAAACCGATTTGCCGTGGCCGAGGAGGCGCGCGGCAATATCGTCCTCATCGAGCTCGAGCCCAAGGACGGCGGTGTCAGCTGGAAAAAAGCAAAAAAGCTAAATCTCGACATCAAGGTCAACACCACCAACGGCCTTGAGGGCATTGCGTATGATCCCTTGGCCAAGCGCTTCTTTGTCGCCCGCGAAAAACGCTCCCCAGCCGTCTTCAAAATCATCCCGCCCAAGCCGGAAAGCGTCGCGCCCCCGACCTCCATCCTCATGAGTCTCGCCGGTCGCGGCCTGCACGATATCTCCGGCCTACATTACGACGCCAAAAACGAGCGACTGCTCATCCTCAGCCACGAGTCGGCCTGCGTCATCGAGGCCAACAAGTACGGAATCGAGACCAGCCGCCTGCTGCTTCGAGGCGGCAAGGCCGGCCTCAGCCGAACCATCTTCAAGGCCGAAGGCGTCACGCTCGACAAGCGCGGCACCCTCTACATCATCAGCGAGCCGAACCTGCTGTATGTTTTCAAAAAGGCGAAACCACAGCCACAGAGTTCAGGTGGCAAGGGGTCAAAGTGATCCCCTCCATTATTCATCACCAAGTGCAACTCCCGAATAAGGATTGAGCTTAATTTCGGTTGTTCGCTTGTTCTCCCGAAAACCGGCCACGCTGCCTGGACTGGATTCCAAAAGAACCCTGCTTTTCAGGCGGTCATCTGCGGTCAAACTGACCGTCTTCACCTGTCCCGACAAATTGAACGCGACGATCGTTTCCCTGCCTGCGAGTTCCCGGCGATAGGCAAGAGTCATATCACTGTCGTTCGCAACAACGAATTCCAATCCGCCGACGACCAACTCGCGACGTTTTTTTCGAAGGGCGATGAGTGTTTTGTAATATGACCGCAGCTCGGTGTCGGGCTTAACGGGGAACGGCT
>JASLKI010000209.1 GCA_030747575.1 Verrucomicrobiota bacterium
CTGCCGATAAAAAACAGGCCAAGTCCATTCATCAGTAAATGCCAAACTCCCCCATGCAAAAACTGGTAAGTGAATAATTGCATTGGAAGCAGCCAGGAAATTTGGCTCGAGTCCAACGCAAGCCACTGCCCAACGAACGATTTTTCGAACGTTGCCATATGTGTACCCAAACTGCCGGGATCAATCAAAACCTGCAGCAGGAACACCACGACGTTGATCGTCAGCAGAATGGCCCACCCGGTCCACGGCTGCTGCATCGATGGCCCACGGAACCGCGGTTCCTCCGGCCTCATGTAGGGTCGATCATCCAACATCGTCGAAAGGCAGCCTAACACATACGACAACCCCGGCCAATCATATCGCTTGGCCAAGCCGGCGGATACCATCGCGAATGTCGGCCTCCGATGCCGCCCCGAAGCTCAGGCGCATCTCGTGGCTTGGCTTGGCCCGCGTCGGGTCATCGACATAACACAAGCCACCAGGAACGTAGAGCACGTTACGGTCGAGCACTTGTTTGAAAAAGCGCGACTTCATCCCAGTGTTCACTTTTCGAGGCCACGCAGCCCAGACATTCAACCCGCCCTCCGGTTGCTCCCACTGCACTGATCCCGGAAAATGCTCGCGCATGGCGTCTGTCATCGCCTTGGCCTTGACTCGGTAGCGCCGCTGCACCTTGGCCAGATTTTTCTCGTACAGGCCGGAGGCGAGAGCGCGGCCGACGAGTTGCTGGATCAAGTGGCTCGTGCCGAAGTCGTGGTTGCCCTTGATCCGCAGCACCGGCGTCAGCAGTTCTTCCGGCAAGATGCCAAACCCCACGCGCACGCCGGTGGCGAACGGTTTGCTGTACGTGCCCGAATAAATGACACGATCCGCAGCACCCTTGACAGCCAGGGCGGACGCCGACGGCGTGCCAGCAAACCCCAGCTCCCGGTACGCGGCGTCCTCCATCAGGTAAATCGGGTGCCCGGCCGCGCGCTCGTAGCGGCGCAGCAACTCCAGCGCACCCGCCTTCACCCTCAGGCTGGTTGAGCGGCTGGTCGGGTTTTGGTAATACGAAACGAGGTACAGTATTTTTAACCGAGGCAGATTGCCGTCGCGCTTTAGCGACTCGAGCACCTGCTCAAGATGCCCAAGGTCGATGCCGTCGCGATTCGTTCGCACACCGCGACCGGCAACACCGCGGCTCTGCATGATGCCGAGATAAACGAAATACGTCGGGTCCTCCACTAGTACGATATCGTCCGGATCACACAATATCTCCGTGGCCATGTAAAGGAACTGCTGCGAGCCGTGTGTGATGACAGTACGGCTGGCCTCGTAAGTCGCCTCTCGGCCGCGGGGGTTGCCGTCGAGTTGCCGAATGCGCCTGGCCGTCAGTTTCCGCAGTGTGTCATCACCCGCCGTCGAGCCGTACTGAAGCGCCGCCTGGCCAATCGCCGTGTCGCCGAGCAGCTCGTTGAGCAGCCGCCTGCTCCCCGCCACCGGCAGCGTCGGGTTGTCTGTGAAACCGGCCGCCAACGAGATCAGTCTTGGCCGCTCCAGCTTGATGCGCATCAGCCAAGAGATCGGCGGCTCCGCAGTACGCCTCCCCATCGCCGAGAGGGCGCTAGGTTTTGAAGATTTCCCAGCCATCCGAGGTCGGAGCTTGCCCAACTCGCTCCGGCTCATTGCCAGGCAATTTCCCCGGCGACGATCGTCATGACGTTGCGCCCCTTGAGCGTCCAGTCGTAGAACGGATTGTTGACGGCCTTGCTGGCGGTGTCCTCACGGCGGAATACCCACTCGGCGTCGGGGTCGAACACAGTCACGTCCGCCACGGCACCGACGCCGAGCGAGCCCCGATCAAGGTGGATCAGTTTCGCCGGCGCGACGGTTAACCGCTCGATCACGTCGCTGAGCGGCATGCGGCCGCTGTGATAAAGCTGCATCAGCGACACCGCCAGTTCGTTCTCAAGGCCGGTGATGCCGAACGGCGCGTTGGCGAACTCGACCTCCTTTTCATAGTCGCAGTGCGGCGCGTGGTCACTCGAGATGATTTCCAGCGTGCCGTCGGCAACACCCTCGATCACCGCCTCTCGATCGGCGGCAGAGCGGAGCGGCGGGTTCATCTTGAAGTTCGTGTCGTATTCCGGCCAGGCCGG
>JASLKI010000210.1 GCA_030747575.1 Verrucomicrobiota bacterium
GTTGGGCCAAAGCCACCAAGGGGTACGGGATGCCGGTTGCACGTCGCAGGAGTTTTAGTGCAACTCAACAAATTTGAAACGAAAAACCGGCAACGTAGTCTTTGACATTTGCGGCGGGCGATCGTTGGATTGCCCAGCAACATGGCCGACATCTCGATCCCAACAATTTCACTCCAATCACTGGACTCATCGGCCCACCGCTCGGACTCGGTGCAAGCCATCGGCCAGGCGCTGGAACAGTCCGGTTTTTTTATTGTCGAGGATCACGGCATCTCACCCGAACAGATCGCCGACTGTTACGCGCTGGCCGAAACATTTTTTACGTTGCCGGAGCAAACCAAGGTCGCCTATCAACGGCCGGAGTCAAACGGCCAGCGCGGCTTCACCGAGTTCGGGCGCGAGCACGCCAAGGACAGTGCCCAGCCGGACTTGAAGGAGTTTTTTCAGATCGGCCGCGAGAACAGCGACTCGCTGCCGCCCAATGTTTGGCCAAGCGAACCGGCGAAGTTTCGCGAGGCGATCGGCGGGCTGTATCGGCAACTCGAGGGCATCGGCATGACGCTGCTCGGCGCGTGCAGCGAGTACCTCGGCCTGGAGACGGATCATCTGCCGCGCTTGGCCAAGGGCAGCGACAGCATTTTGCGCGTGATACATTATCCGCCGATCGAGCAAAGCACCGACTCGGCAGCGCGCGCCTCAGCACACCAAGATATCAACTTCATCACACTGCTGATTCAGGCGACCGAGGGCGGGCTGGAGTTGCAGGCACCGGACGGCGACTGGGTGGCGATCGAGGCCAAGCCAAACCAATTGATCGTCGATTCATGCGACATGATGGCCAACCTGACCAACGGCCAGTTTCGTAGCACGATGCACCGCGTGGTGAACCCGCCCGACCTGGCCAAGAGCCGGTTGTCGATGCCGTTTTTCATGCATCCGACGAAGGACACCGACCTAACGCCGCTCCCCGCCTGCATCGAGCGGACGAGCGGGCAGGCCGATTACCCAAGCTGGACAGCGGGAGAATTCCTGACCAAGCGCCTCGCAGAAATCGGCCTCGCGTAGCAGCTATTTGTCGGCGGCTTCCTCGACGAGTTTCATCGATTCGCGAATGAGAATTTCAGCGGTCGATTCGCCGAGGCTGGTGCGGGTGACGTAGTTGTACCGCTCGAAGCTGTTCCAGTCCTCCTTGGTCAAAATGTAGCCCAGCGCGTCATTGGTCAGCCCGAATAGAAAATTGTGTTGCCCCTTCATTTTGCGCTTGAGGTAGTAGCCGATGTTCGGCAACGCCTCGCCGGGGATGGTGAGAATCTGCGCGTCTCCGACATGCACCAAGTTGACACGGGTGGTGATCGATTTTTCATCCGGCTTGGCCAGTTTCAGCGGCGACATTTTCATGATTGCCAACAGCATCGGCGAGTCAACCGGCAGCATCACGTCACGCCAGGCGCAACGAATTTTCGGCTCCTTTTGTGCGATCGCGCCACCCACAATTCGCAGCGCCTCGTCGGCGAGCAGATGGCCAATGCGGCGACACTCGTCCCAAGTCTGCACGTCTTTGCCATCCGGCCCGCGGACGTCGGCGGTGACCATCCCCCCTTGCGCGCCGTTCATGAAAATACCGGTGCCGCCGCCGCTCGCCGCGATGCGATCGTACAGCGGCCCGACCATGTCCGGACTGAGGACGCCCTGGCTCGAGCCAAGCACTTCGGGGTGAATCGCGTAGTTGACCAGCGTGGCAAACGGCTTGCCGTCGCGGCCGATTGCCTGCATCACGTTGCAGCGCGGGTCGTAAAGTTGCGGCGCGTAATAGTTGTAGGCAATCTTCCCGTTGGCCTTGCCGGTGGCGATCCGGAGCGACGCCGGTTGCAGCCCGGCGAACGCCTCGTTGATCGCCTCGGCGGCTTTGTTGCAGACGAAGTTGAGATACTCGAGATCCGCGTCGGTGCCGCCCCTGCCGTTGGGGAAGCCGTAGCAGTCGGGCGCACTGTGCGTGTGCGTCGCGCCGATCAAAATATGCGTGGCCGGAATGGACTTGACCTGCCGCCGCACGCGGTCACCCAGCGCGGCGGGGAAGCCGAGGAAGTCCGTGCTGACGAAGGCCACCCGCGTGCCGCCACTCTCGAGCACCATCGCCCGCACTGTGAGGTCGCCGTGTTTTTTGGTGACAGGATTGGACGGCCCAACGCCGCCGGACACCGGCAGCAACGGCTCCGGCGTGACCACCCGCACCGCTATCCCGGCGCGAAACTCCGCGTGCGCGATCGCGGCGTGGCCAAGCGCGACGGCGAACAGAACAATGAATCTGATCGTTTTCATAAGTGGAAAAGTTCCGTGAGAAAGATGACGCCGGGGAGACAGGAATGCCACCAAGAATATTCATCAATGCCCAGCCATCCGCCGCACCCGGCCGGCTCGGGGAGCCAGCCCCTCCCGCCACCGTCGTATTCCATTGAACGAGCGGCCACCAGACGCCAGATTGGCCAGACGCCAAGTGGCTGCATCTCACGAACAGTACCTGCGGAAATCGGCCGGCCCACGGTTGATCAAGGCCAAGCCGCACCCCGGCCTGCGGATGGTCGTCGTCATACCCTGCCATGACGAGCCGGATCTTGTCGGCGCACTGGAGCGCTTGGCCAACTGCGAGCCACCGCTTGGCCAGGTGGAGGTGATCGTTGTCATCAACGGCTCCGAAAAAGATTCGCCGGCGGTGGCCCGACAAAATCAGGACACCCTCGACCAAGCCACCGACTGGCTGAGCGAGCGCAGCAACGCTTGGCTGCCCATCCACTTGCTGCAATTGCCCGATCTGCCACCGAGGCACGCCGGCGTTGGCCAGGCGCGCAAGATCGGGATGGACGAGGCGCTGCGGCGGTTTGCCGACATTGGCCAGGCGGAGGACGGTCTGCTCGTCTGCTACGACGCCGA
>JASLKI010000211.1 GCA_030747575.1 Verrucomicrobiota bacterium
ACAATCTCTGCGTCTCCAAGCGTGTCCATCGCGTCAGCTTCCATTCCGTTTTTTCGCCGCCTCGGTGAGTTGCGGCACAACCTCGAACAGATCACCGACGATGCCGTAGTCGGCCAAATGGAAAATCGGCGCGTCGGGGTCTGTGTTAATGGCGACGATATGCTTCGAAGTGCGCATACCGGCCAAGTGCTGGATGGCACCGCTGACACCGCACGCAATGTAAACCTGCGGCGACACCACCTTGCCGGTCTGGCCGACCTGGTCACGATACGGCCGGTAACCGGCATCGACCGCCGCACGCGACGAACCGACCGCCGCGCCAATGCTATCGGCGAAATTCTCGATGATGCTGAAGTTTTCCGCGCTGCCCAACGAGCGACCGCCGGTCACGATAATTGCCGCCTCCGTGACATCCGGGCGCACGTTGTCGCTGACGATGATTTCCTTGAGTGCCGTTTTTTGTCCCGGCAACTCGACGGAAACCTCGGTAACCTCGGCACTGCGGGTGGCATCCGGCTCGGGCGGATTGACCGTGCGCGGCCGGACGGTGATCACTTTCAGGCTGTCATCGGTGAACTCAACTTCGGCCGTGGCTTTGCCGGCGTAAACCGAACGGCGAGCGGTCACCTGGCCGCCGTCGAGGCTCACTTGGATGCAGTCGGTGGCCAGGGCGGCATCGAGCGCGGCGGCCAGGCGCGGTGCAAGATCCCTGCCCTGCGGCGTGTGCGCGGCAAGCACCACGTCGGGTGCAAGTTGCTGGATGAATTGACCAAGCGCCTGCCCAAGTGACTCGCCCGTGTAGCTCGTCAAAGCAGGCGAGTTTATGAGATGAACCTTGGCCACACCCCTTTCCCCAAGCGACCCGACGAGCGACTCGCCACCCTCCCCGACGGCAACAGCGTGAACTTCTGCCTGGCCAAGCGACAGGCCAAGAATCTCCCGCGTAGGTTCGCTGAGTTGTCCGTTTTTGTGTTCGGCAATGATTAAAACTTTCATATCAGTTTCTTCACTCAGATGGCTTGAATTTCCTCGGCAAGTACGCGAATCAATTCCTTCGCTTGATCGGCGGGAGCGCCCTCGATGATTCGGCACGGCTGCTTGGGCGGTGGCAGCTCGAAGTTTTTCAGCCGTGTTTTTCGGTTGGCCTCGGTGACCCCCAACTCCTCCGCGGTTAAAGTGTCGATCGGCTTTTTCTTGGCCTTGATGATGTTGAGTGCGGTGGCGTAACGCGGTTCGTTGAGGCCGACCTGTGCGGCAACAACCACCGGGAGCGGCGACTCGATGACCTCGATGCTGCCGCCGCCGACATCGCGACGGCAAGTGATCGCTCCGTCGCCGTAGTCGATGCCGTTGACCACCGTGACGCACGGCATGTCGAGGAGCACAGCGAGCGCCTGGCCCACCGCCGCCGCACCGTCATCGATCGCCTCCTTGCCGGTGAACACTATGTCCGCCGGACCAAGCCTCCTGATCGCAGCTGCGAGTGCGCTGGCGTTCATCGTAGAATCGCCATCACCGGGTAGATCGACTTGCACGGCTGAGTCAGCGCCCATGGCCAGCGCCATCCGCAGCGAGTCGGTCACCCGCTCGGGACCGGCTGAGAGCACGGTGATGGTCGAGTCCCCCTGTTGCTCGCGCAACCGCAGCGCCTCCTCGATCGCCAGTTCGTCGTGTGGCGAGATGATCCACTGAATGTCTGATTCATCGATTCCATTCCCGTCGTCGCGCAACTTGATCCGCGTCGTGGTGTCCGGCACCTGCTTGATACACACAAAGATTTTCATCAAAAGAATCTCCTCAGTATTCCACCCGGATGTTGCCGTCACAGGGCTCGCACTTGGCATCGGCCTGGGCGAACGCCTCCGTCAGCGCAGCGTGGAGGATGGAACGCACGTCGGGGCCGTGCTCGATCCGGCGCAAGATGGCTTCGCCTTTTCGGTCGCCCAAGCTGACAGTAATCTTGAGACCGCGGCGTTTGCAGGCGAGGCGCAGCTCATCCTCCAGTTCGCAGTTGAGTGGCTTCAGAAACGCATCGACATAGTTGACGCCGATGCCGGAGCCGTCCGACTTGTTCTCAGACAGCCACTCGGCAGCGACTGGGTTTTCCTTAATAACTTTTTCCATTTTCAACCTTTGTTTTTTCTCTCAATAAAGTGGTTTAGCCGATCACGCAAACCGGCGATGTGTGCCGGAGTGCTGCCACAGCACGCGCCGAGGATATCTACACCAGCCAAAAACATGTCGGCGGCTTGGGAAGCCATCTCGTCGGGGGTTTGATTGTAAATCACCTTAAGATTCTGCAGGACGGGTTGCCCGGCATTGGGTTGAGCCATGATAGGCAGGCCGGAGCAATCCCGGTAACGCTTCACGGCGGCCTTGGCGCTGGCCATGTCGATGTTGGTGCCACAGTTAAGCCCGAGCACATCCGCCCCGGCCGCTTCCAAAAATGCGGCAGCCTCGTCCGGGTCGGTCCCCATCATAGTGCGAAGCTCCCGGGTTTCATGAGTGAGGTCAAACGCCATTGAGGCAATAACGCACGGAGCGCCGGCGGCCTTGGCGGCAGCGATAGCTGCCCCTGCTTCATCCAACACTGTCTGCGTCTCGACGATGATCGCGTCAGCACCGGCCTCGACGAGCGCCCTAGCCTGCTCAGCAAAGGCACGGTCAACCTCCTCGCGCGTGATCTCGCCATACGGCTCCATTAACCCGCCGAACGGCCCGATGTCGCCGAGCACGAAGCCTTCCCGGTCGCCGAACGCACGACGGGCAACTTCGACCGCGGCCTTGTTGATGCCAACAACGTCCGGGTTGTCCATGTGACGCTTGAGCATGATGCGACTACCGCCGAACGTGTTGGTAATCAGGCAGTCGGACCCGGACTCGACATAGCGACGCTGGATGGCCACGACCCGCTCCGGTTCATTCAAGTTCCATGCCTCGCCGCAGCCACCGCTCTCAAGTCCGGCTTCCTGAAGCTGAGTGCCCATGGCGCCATCACCCAACAGCGGACGCTCCTTGATAGTTTCCAGCAGGGTATTACTCATCTGAATAAAGTTTGTAGTGAACGGTCTGCAGGGCAATTTTCCATTTATGATCGCGGCTGGGCTGGCGGCAGAGGCATCCGGCCGGTTCTACCAGTGGGTTCCATTCCAAGATTTGGATCAAGGTCTGGCCTGTAAAAGCGGGTGTACTAATCATGGCCTGCGGAAATCCATCCGGATCCTCTAGACAGGAACACATGCTCTGATAGTCCGAGTCGCTTGGTCGGCAGGATAGCTTCCGGATGGGATATCCGTCCCGGCGCAATCCCAGTTTAATGGAGTAAACAAATCCAAACGGCACACCCATATTGCTGCACGTCTTGCAATCGGGCCGAAAGGTGGCCTCCACGGACTGATCGCCACACAAATCAATCGTGAGTAACTCACGACTCCAGCGGCGCAGCGCCTTATCCGGATAAGCGTAGTGGTTCTCGGTCACAGCTGCGACCTTGGTTTCGACCGCAACACTTGAAGCCGTATCGACTAGCGCTGGGATATCGCCGGCGAATCGCATTCGTCGGTGCGAACAGGGATCCATGCTGCAGCGGATGCAGGGGATTGCGCTGGGCTCGAGTGCCTGAACCACCGCACTTGGCCCCAGCCCGAAGAGTGCAAGCTGCGAGTGTTCCGGCGACAACATGCCGCTCTGAAGGATGTCCAACTTGGCCGCGCTTGACCAAGCGGGCTGCGCGACCAGCAAGTCCAACAGCGCACATTGGTCGCCCAGATCCCAGCCATCATAACCGGGGCTTTCTTGCGACAGTGCAGCCAAGCCGGTTGGCTCGGCCAGATCGCAGATTGACTTGCGAGCCCGGAGTAACAACTGCTCGGCGGCGGCGGCGGCGGCGGCGTTCAGGAAAAACGACTCGTCGGGGCGTTCGGCGGCCCATAAACGCTGAATCTCCGCCGATACGCTTGGCCCGGCACCAACGGCCACCACCACTGCGCAGTGCGCTTGGCCAAGTCTCAGTTTCTCGGCCAAGGCCCGGCTGGTGAACTCGGCACAGTTGGTCAAGCGGATGCGATCGTTCTCCGTCTCAAGGTCGATCGGTTCGGACACAAAACTCCACGGACGACCGTGTTCGTTCACCCAGTTCAGCGCCCGCTCGACACCCATCTTGGCATCCTCGCTGAGTGGCTCTCCAGCAGGGGTGCAGAGGTGACGTTTCCACTCGGCCTCCGGAATGCTCACCGGCTCAAAAGGTTGAGATGCAATTGGCGCACCGATCATATAATGGCCTCCGTAATGCGGTTCTGGAATGGCACAAACTGCGCACCGTCGGTGAAGCAATGGAAGAATTCGGGAAAGGTTTCTAGTTCGACATGCTCGATGCGACGGACGAGTTGGTCGATTTCATCTCGGGCTTCAACTGAGAGCAGCGCCAGCGTGGCGCCCTCCAGCGCGGCGTTGCCCACCTGCACAATCCGATCGTCCGGCAGGTCGGGGATCAGGCCGATGCGGCGCGCGTGGTCGATGTCGATGTGCCTCGCGAATCCGCCCGCGAGGTAAAATACATCGAGATCGCGAAAATCGATGCCGTAATTTTGATGGAGCAGATGCAGTCCGGCGACGTTTGCGGCCTTGGCCTGCGCCAGTTGGCTGATGTCCTCCTCGGTCAGGTAAACATCGTTTTCGGCATCGACCCAAAACCGGTCGGAGTCGTCGGTCAACCGGCCGCAACTGTTGATCCGCCCGGTGCGAAGCAGTTCGCCCAGCAGGTCGATCAGGCCGGAGCCGCAGAGGCCGGAAGGTGGCCCGCCACCGATTACGCCTAAGCGCTGCTCCGGCTCAAGCTGCACCCGCTCGATCGCGCCCTCCAGCGCAGGCATCCCGCATTGGATTTGCCCCCCCTCGAACGCCGGGCCAGCGGGACAGGACGCAGCCTGGAGTTTGTGACAGTTGCCGATGACCAGCTCGGTGTTGGTGCCGATATCCATCATGGCAACCATGCGCTCCTCACGCGCCAGGCCAGTCGCCAGTAGGCAGGCGGCTGTATCAGACCCGACGTGGGAGCCGACCAGCGGCAGCGCGTAAACCCGGCCGTCGGGATGGATCGGCAGCAACGTCTGTTTGCCGAGCTTGGCCAAGTGGGTGCCAGCGCATTTGCCCTCTCGAAACTCGTGCTCGGTGACAGATCGATACGGCATCTGGCCAAGCGGATACACGTCCAGCCCGAAGAACAGGTCGCGCATGACCGGGTTGCCGACCAGCACCACCTCGTAAATACTCCCGGCCGAAACGCCGAACGACTCAATGGCCCGGCTCATGTAACCGGCAAGCGTACGGCGCAGTAACCGGCCCTTGTGGTCAGTGTCGAACTTCACCCGCGCCAGTACGTCGGTGCCGCCGAAGCGCTGGGGATTCTCGAACGACTGGCTGGCCTTGATGCGGCCGGTCTCGAGATCAACCAGACGCATCGCCACAGTGGTGGTGCCCAAGTCCACGGCCAAGCCGTGCAGCGGGCCGGTGGATCGGTCGATTTCCTCGCCGTCGATCAGCACCCGCTCACCATCGCGTGTCACCGCCGGGCCAAGTGGCGGCGCCTCCTCGAGGCACGGCAGGCTAACGCCGTGCTCCTCGATTTGAATCGCGCCGCGCTGCAGTGTCTGGCAGCGAATTGCCCCTGAGCCGACCTCGAGGGTTGCGCGGCAGGAAAGCCGGAAGTCGCCCTGCAAATGGGCCTCCTCCGATGTGCGGCCGCTGAGCAGTTCGCCGCCCCCAGTGATCTCGACGAGACATTCGCGGCAGTTGCCGTTGCCTGAACAGGAGGTGGGAATCCGTACGTCCATCCGCTTGGCCAAGTCGAACAACGTCGCGCCGGCTTCGGACTCAATCCGGGTCGAATCAATCTGGACGGTGACACTCAAGTTTCCTGTTTCTCCGGGCCGGTTCCGTCAACCGGCGGTCGCGATGGCCTTGGTTTCCGAGACGATCTTTTTGAACAGATCGACGGCGGTAGCGGCGTCCGGAGCGTAGCCGTCGGCACCGATCTCGTCGGCGAACAACTGGGTCACTGGCGCGCCACCGACGCAGATTTTAACGTGGCCAAGGCCGGCAGCCTCCATCTCGGTGATGACGGTTTTCATGTAAATCATGGTGGTGGTCAACAGGGCGCTCATACCGAGAATGGTGGCGTTGTGCTCCTTGACTGCGGCGATGTATTCCGGAGCGGAAGTGTTGGTGCCGAGGTTGACGCACGTGAAGCCGGCGCCCTCGGCCATCATCAGGACGAGGTTTTTTCCGATGTCATGAAGGTCTCCCTTGACCGTGCCCATGACCAGCGTGCCGATCGGTTCACCCCCTTGCTGGGCGGTTAGCAGCGGGTTGAGCACGGTCATGCCGGCCTTCATAGCACGCGCCGCCAGCACCACCTCGGGGAGGTAAACCCGGTTTCGCTTGAAGTCCTCGCCGACTACGTTCATCCCGGCAATCAGGCCATCGTTGAGCACCTCGCGTACGTCGCGCCCGGCGGCGAGCGCCTCCTCGGTCAACCGCTGCACGTCGGGCGCCTTGCCCTCGAAAAGCAGTTGGTTCATCGACGCGTAGTCGGTCATGTTGGAATCGGTGTCAGGCATCGTTCAAAATAATTACCATCCCTCGGGCATGGTGAAATCGCCGGCGACCATGCCCTTGAACTGGTTCCGGATGCGCTCCTCGACTTCCGGTGAAAAGAGGGTCTTCCGGTCCTCAGCCAAAATTTCGCGGGCTTTTTTGAGGGCGCGGCTTGAGGTGTCGAGAGCGCCGTTCTCGGTCCAGATCTGCCGCGTATCACGGTCGGCCACATCCGGCATCAGCGCAGTGGATGTCATCAACTCCAGCGTGCGGTCGGTGGCGACGAACATGCCGCCCGGCCCCTCTTCGCCGATCTCGCCCAGCGCGAGGTTATCCTCCGAAAACTCCATGCCGCGGGCCACGCGCTTGAGCATCTGCGCGATCTCGTTGTCCACCACCGCCATGCCGTAGTCGAACGCCATCAGCGCATCGATCAAGCCGGCGAACTGCAGCACGTGCATCCCTCCGAGCAACCCGCCCATGCAGGAGAGCGCCTTCTCGTAACCAGCCTGAGCGTCGTTGAGCTTCGAGTTCGTCAGGCCGATGTAGCCGCTGCACGGCGCGTTGTAAAACTTGGCCATCTGTGCGTGGGCCATGTTGAGCATGCCGCACTCCACTCCGCCCGGCGCGTAGGCGCCCGAGCGCATGTCGCCCACGGTCGAGAGCGAGCTGTAAATCAACGGCGTGCCGGGTCGGGTCATTTGCATGAGCGCAGCCATCGAGAGAAACTCCGCGTTGCCCTGGGCCAGCGTCGAGACCAGCGTCATGGGCGAGGTCAGACCGGCGTTGGGCACCACCGTCGAGTGGCTGGGCAAACCCTGCTCGGTGTAAAACATCAGCAGTTCGGTCGAGTTCTCGTCCATCTTCAGCGGTGAGATGACCGGGCAGTAATGGTGGGTAATGAACGGCCGCTCCTTGTAGGCCTCCTCGCTGCCGGCAATGGCGTAGGCCAACTGCAGGATCGACTCGCAGTCGATGCCCGGGTCGCCGCTACCTCGAACCGGCTTCCGGCAATGCTTCAGCGCGGTGTAAAACCGGGATAAACTGTATTGACCCGCCGGCGCGTCCGAGGCCAGCACCGAGACCGAGAACAAGTCGATGGCCGGCAGCCGGTCGATCAACCGCGCAACTCGGGCGATGTCTTCGGAGGTGGAAAAGCGCTCCTTGCCGGTGACGGGGTCGATGATGTATGGAGCAGAACTGGCGGTGATGACGAGTGGCGCCTGATCGGGGATCACCCGGTCGAACTCCGGGTCCTGCGCATAAAACGTAAACTTGGGCGGAATCGACTTGAGGCATTCCTCGATCACTGCGGACGGAAACGTCACCCGCTCAGTCGTGTCATCGACACGGCAACCGTGCTCGCGGAACCGCTCCCGAGCCCTGGGGTTGTTCACCTCCAAGCCGACCTGATCGAGAATCTCGAGCGATGCCTCGTGAACACGCTGCACCTCCTCAGATGACAGTAATTGGGCCAATTGGGGGATCATGATTTTACCGCTGCAAACGCAACGCAGACGGTGGCACGGAACACCCACGCCATTAATAACCAATTTTGGGGAGAATCCATTGCCATTTTACTTTTGCAGGTACTCCATGACGGCCTCGGTGCGGTTTTGGACCCTCAGCTTTTCGTAGATGTTCTTGAGATGATTGTGCACCGTCCAGGCGCTGATTTGGAGCATCTCGGCGATTTCCTTGTCCAGCGCGCCCTGGCAAAGATGGGTCATCACCTGATGCTCGCGGGGGGTGAGATGCGGGAGCGTGCCCCCCCCTGGATCGTCCGTCAAAAAATCGATCTGCTTCTTGAAATATTGCCGCACCCAGCGCGACAGTGATGCCGTGTTCTGCCGCGATTTGTGCTTGGCGGCGGCGCTTTCCTCCAGCAAATGCAGCATCCGGCCCGGCGGTGTGCGGTGCAGATAATATCCGTAATGACTGCCGGCGGTGGAGTTGAACAACTGTTCACTGTCCTCGAACGTCGAAAACGCCACCACCGGGCAGTCGCGAAACAGCTGCTTGAAACAGGCGTCGAGTTCCTCGCCGGAAAACCCCGGCAACCCACGGTTAACCAGCAGCAGCCCCGGCTCATCCACTGAGCCAAGCTCACGCAGTGAACCGATGTCCGCGAACGTCTCGCGGCAAGCAAAACCGGGCGCTTGGCTCGTCAACCCGTGCAGGCCCGCCGCCACCGTCTCGTCCGGTTCCACCACGAAAACATTCACCGAGTCGGCGTCCGCCCCGTCGCGCTTGGCCAAGCGCCTAGCCTCGCCGGGGCGGGTGTGAATCGTCGTGTACGTGCAGCAAAACGGGCTGCCAAACCAAAACAGCGCCAACGTCAGTTCACGCCGATGCCGCGCAGCCGCGCTCTCCCAGCCCTCCCGGGTCACGCAATTAAAAATCTCCAGCGCCTGCTCCGCCGCACGCGCCTCGTTGAGGGTGCCCAGCGGGAAGTAGCAGCCCGCGCCATCGTGCTCGATGCGGCAGGAAAACTCCGGCTTGGCGTCGGGCATCGCCCGGTACTTGCGCTCCACCAAGCGCAGCCGCCAGTAGTCGATCGACCCCCGCGGATCGCTGCTGTACGGCCCCAAAGGCTCGCTTGGCTGAACCTCATCATGTGAGCCAAGCGCCGGCCAGCCGGCTTGCTGAAGCTGGGCGAACAGGTCGGCCGCCTTCGCCGCCGCCACATCCTGATCCACCGCGCCGAGCGAGACCGTCCGGCGCACCCCTTGGTATTGAATCTTGGCCGACCAGCCGCGAACCCGGTGTAGCTTGCCGGCACGAACGTAGCTGTTGCGGAACACGCGGGTGCGCCAATAGGCCGGCTCGAGCCGCTGATCTGCCGCCTCCTCGCCCGTTCCGATCCAATCCGTTGGCGCTTGCTTGGACATGCTTGGACAGATCTAACGCAGCCTCCCCCGCTTGGCAAGTATCAACTCCGCTTGGCCAAGCGGGAACGGCTTGGACACGCTTGGACATCACTGGGTCACAATATCGTACGACGGGCGCGATTTTTGCGGCTAAAAAAGGCCATTTCTGCTTTGATGCCGGTTCCTGATAATTATCCTCTGACGCGATGAAGGAATTTCATGTCGAGTCCGCTCATAATTAACCAACCAAATGATGAAAAAAATATTGAAGACCAAGTGGCTCCTCGTCGCCGGCATTTTTGCTGTACAGTCCTCGGCTGCGCTCGCGCAGGAAGTCAGCACCGATTATGGAAACTACATTGAAGAGGAGGAGATTATCGTTACATTCAGCGATGGTCCCGGCAATCCCAAGGACTGGGTGGGCCTCTACAAGCAGGACATGGTCGCGGGCGAAGCCAGCTCTCTTGCGTGGTTTTATGTCGATGCAACCCAAACCGGCAGCGAGGGTCTCACCGACGGGGAACTGGTCTTCCCTGAAGGGATGGCCGAAGAGGGAATCTACGAGGCGCGGTTCTTTGAGAACGACGGCTACACACTGCTGGCCAAGGCCATCTTCACCGTCGGAGATATTGGTCCAACGGTGCAAACCGACAAGTCAACCTATCTGCAGGGCGAAGCAATCACGGTCGATTTTCTAGTCGGCCCTGGTAATCCATTGGATTGGGTCGGGCTCTACAGAGAGGACATGGTCCCCGGCTCCGTCGGTAGCCTGGTGTGGTTTTATGTCGACGGAACCACGGCTAGTAGTGAAGGAATTGAATCCGGAACACTTACGTTTGCCAATGGTATGACTGATGAGGGAAACTACAAGGCGATCTTCTTTGAGAACGATGGCTACACCATCCTCGCCGAGACAAACTTCAAGGTAATGCAGCCGGCACCGGACACGCCAAAGGTAATTTCCACCCTGCCGGAGGCTGATGCCAAGTACGCCGATCCGGAGGTCGCCTTCACGGCGATCATCCGCAATGGCAGCACGGCACTGAACCCTGAAAGCTTGAAGCTGACTCTGGACGGCAAAGCCGTTAAATCAGAAATTACGGCAGGCAATGATGGGGCAAATACCGTTACCTTTGTTGGGGAAGGGCTGTTTGAGCCCGGTTCCAGCCATAAGTTCAACCTGGAATTTTCTGACGATGGCGACCCGGTCACCGCCGAGGCGGTGGAGGTGGAGTTTGATGTCGCAAACTATCGGCAAATCGAGATGCCCGAGCCGCTTTACTTTGAGAATTTTGACGGGGTCGAGGAGTTTGATCTGCCTGAGGGCTGGGAGGTTGTCAATCTGTCGCAGGAACTCAACATCGAACTGGATCCCGACGACTTCACCTCGGCATATTACGAAGGCTGGGTAAACGTCTCAGTGAACCGCTGGAGTAATAGTCCCTACTGGGCCGAAAAATCGACTCGACCTGCACCGCCTCTTTTTGTGAATGGCACACGACAGGCCCTCGATGGCAATGCATTGGTGGCGGACTCCTCCTCACGTGATGGTCAATTCATCACATTGCTTTACACAGCCGATTATGACCTCAGCAAGCACAATGATGTGCATCTGGGCTTATACAGTCACTACGCGCAAAACCAGGATAGTTTCGGTTCCGTTGAGTACTCACTTGACCAAGGCGAGACATGGCTTCCGGTGGTCTACATGCTCGACAGGGCTGACATCGTCAAGGATGCCGACGGGATGGTGGATGTCATTGCCACAATGGAGAACCCCCATACGGATATTGCCGTGGGCTACGACCCGGATACTTTCGAGGAGGTCGGGGGGTTCTTTGGCGCCTACATCGGCGCGGAAATTACCGAGGAACTGGCCCCCTACATCAGCGGACGGATCGACGACAACCAAACTGAATCGAAGCGGTACGAGCTGTTCAGACTACCCGGGGCAGACGGTGAAAAAACGGTTCGCTTCCGTATTGCCAAGACCGGCACCTGGAGCTGGTACTGGGCGATCGACAACTTCGGCCTTTACAGCATCGCGCCCAGCTCAATGCCGGAGGTGATCGAGGCCAACCCGGCCGCTGGGAGCCAGGGCGCCAACCCAATGCCTTTGATGACTTTTGTGATCAAAAATGGCGAGGCCAAGCTGGATCCGGATTCGGTCAGTCTCCAGTTCAATGGCACTGCTGCCGAGGGGGTCACCGTGTCGGAAACCAAGATCGGCGTAGAGGAAGGCTATCAAGTCACCTACCAGGTGACCGAACTGCTCGCGTCCCTCTCAGATAACAGCTTCAAGCTCACCTTCAGAGAAGATTCCGCTGACAAACGGGAGGGTACCTACGAGGGGAGCTTCACCGTGGGCGACTTCGCCAGCCATGCGCTGCCGGAGTCGATTGCTTTCGAGTCATTTGACGACCTCGATGAATTCGCCCTGCCGGAGGGATGGGCCGTGAAGAGCTACGTCAACGAGGCAGACGCTATCAACTTGGATGAGGATCCGGATGACTGGACATCAATAACCTATGCCGGATGGACATCAGTATCACTGGACCGCTGGAAGAGCAGCCCCTACTGGATTGAAAAATCAGAGGCGCCAAGTCCCCCGGTATTCGTCAATGGCAAGGCCCAGTTCCCCGATGGCAATTTCCTGATTGCCGATTCCTCCCTGCGCAACGCCCATTTCATGACCGTGCTCGAGACGAAAGATTTCGACCTTGGCCAGCACGCCAACGTGAACCTTGGGTTTTACAGTCACTACTGTCAAAATCAGGACAACTCCGCCAACGTCGAGTACTCGATTGACGGCGGCGAAACCTGGCTGCCGGTCATCTATATGCTCGAACAGGCCGACATCGTCGCCGGTGACGACGGCACAGCGGATGCGGTGGCAACCTTTGAAAATGCGCAGGATGATGTCGCGCTGGTCGACAACCTCCTTTACCAGGATGAGGACGACTGGTGGGACGTGGAACCAATCGACGAGCCGATCGGCGGCAGCTACGGGGCATTCATCGGAGCGCCGATCGACGAGTCGCTTGCGCCACACATCAGTGGGCGAGTCAACGACAGCCAGACAGAGTCCAAGCGCTACGAACTGCACCGCCTGCCCGAAGCCGACAATCAGTCCAAGGTGCGCATCCGATTTGCCATGAACGGCACTTGGAGCTGGTACTGGGCCGTCGACAACTTCGGCCTCTATAGCATTGAGGAAACGCCCACCACCGCCCCGGCGATCGACAGCATCTCGGCGGACGGCGGTGTCGTCACAATCAGCTGGCAGGGAGCGGCCGGTGTTCGCCTGCAAAAAGGCTCCAATTTGGCCAACCCGAACTGGACGGACGTGCCAGATACCGGGGGAGAATCGTCCGCCAAGGAAGTTGCCGACCAGTCGGAATCGTACTATCGTTTGATCCGCGACTAGCACAAGCCGCTTGGTCCAACGCACCATGAAAACAACTCAACCATCCGGGCATTGGCAACGACGGGGATTTACCCTCATCGAACTGCTGGTGGTCATCGCCATCATCGCCATCCTCGCCTCCCTTCTGCTGCCCGCCCTGGCCAAGGCCAAGGGCATGGCCCACAAGATCAGCTGCATTAACAACCATAAGCAGCTTGGCCTCGCCGTGCAGCTTTACTCGGGCGACAACGAGGACTGGCTCAACCCGATCCAGGCACGGCTCGCCTCCGGCGTCGAGTCGAGCTGGCGTCCCTACCTTCTCACCTACCTCGGCGCGCGATGGGATCGCAAGAAACAAATGTTCCTCGGCGGAAGCAAGCCGGTCTATGACTGCCCCACCGAGAATGCGAAGGGCAAAAAGGGAGACGTGTACCACCAGGGCAACCCGGCCGTCGTCGGCCAGTTTCGCATCGGCGAGATTGGTATTGCCAGCGGCATCGGCGCAGTAAACGTCCACTGGATGAAGGGAGGCGCCCAGCCGCCCTTTGGCCGGCCCCTTGGCTACGAGAATAACCTCTGCAAATGGGGCATGGTCGAGTCGGCCTCCGAGTTGATCCTGCTCGGTGACGGCCACAGCAACATCGGCGGTTGGCCCAACGACGAGTGGTGGATTTGGAAAGAACTGGGCAATGCCAACTCCGCCGGCTACAACCGCTTCATCCAGAACGACCCCGGGGCGATGAGGCACGGGGGCAAGTCTAACTACGTGTTTGGCGACGGCCGCGCTGAGACTCTCGATCCCAACCTCATCCCGTGCGACGAGTCAGCCTGCTGGTGGTCCGCACCACAAAGCCCCCACTGACGCGCCAACCACCGCCATGCCGCTGCAGCCTTCCGAAAAAAAACAGCTCACTTTTGCCGGCGTGTTGTTCGCGCTGGCTATCCTGTTTTTCGTACTGTTCGGTCCAACCGAACGAGTGGCGCTGGAATATTTTTACGACGAGAGCGAACAGAAACTGTTCACCGCACCAACCGGCTTGATCCCACCGATCAAGGGCATCAACGACAACCAACTCGATGGGGTCCGCGCCATCGTCATCGCGCCCAAGGGCCAGTGCGGTGACGAGTCGGCCCGCCGCATCGCATACCTCGAAAAATGGTCGCCACAGTTGAAGCAGCAAATGGAGGCCGCCGCCCGGGCCAAGGCCGCCGGCCACGCCGTACCTAATTTCGTGGGTCGGTCCCAGCGGAAATTTCACCAGTTCGTCCGCCGACCAGATTCTACGCAATGGCACAACATGAACACCGACGAGGCGGCAAAAATCATGGCGACACTTCGAACCAAAGACGCTAAGGGGAAAATCCCTGACATCTGCACGACGAGCCGTTGAGAGTTCAGATGAATCTGTATCCGCCAGTCCTGCTGACGGCCCTGCTGGCCGTCGCCGCCACTACCACAGGTGAGGAGGCCTTGGCCAAGCCCGAGGCACCCGCGCCAAACTCACCGGACGAACCCTTGGCCAAGCAGATGTCCGTAGCCAAAGCGGTGGACTTTATCGACCGAGCCTCGCTCCACTGGCAGCGCTCCCGCAAGTGCGTCACCTGCCACACCAACGGCGCCTACCTCATGGCCCGCGGCCAACTAAAAGCCGATCCCGCACCGCACATTTCCGTCCGCAAATTTTTCGAGCAATACGTCGATGGCTGGGCGAAGAAGAAACCGGATTCCGAAGGCATCGTCGCCACCGCTTCCGCACTCGCCATGGACGACGCAGCCAATGGCAAACTCACCGAGGCCACCCGGGCTGCATTCGATGAGGCATGGAAAATCCAGCGCGACGATGGCTCGTGGGACTGGCTCAAGTGTGGCTGGGGACCGTTCGAGTCGGACGACCACTACGGCGTCACCATCGCCGCCATCGCCGCCGCTAAGGCACCGGGCGACTACGCGCAAACCAAGCACGCCGCCGCCGGCTTGGCCAAGCTCCGGGGCTATCTCAAAAACCATCCACCACGGCTGCCGCACCACAAGGCCATGATGCTTTGGCTCGGCCGCGAATTGCCGGAATGGGTGGGGGAAAACGACCGGCAAGTTTGGCAAAAAGAGCTGCTTGACCTACAGTTGCCCGACGGCGGCTGGGCTACCGCCGCGCTGGGTGACTGGAAGCGCAAGGATGGTTCCGCGCAGACCCTCGACCGGGGCGACGGCTACGGAACCGGCTTTGTGATTTTTGCCCTGCGGCAATCCGGCCTGCCGACAAGCCACCCCGCGATTCGGCTCGGCATCGGCTGGCTGAAAACCCACCAACGCGAAAGCGGCCGGTGGTTCACACGCTCGCCCTACAAGGACGGCAGGCACTACATCAGCCACGCTGGAACAGTCTTCGCGCTGCTGGCCCTGGCCGAGTGCGGCGAGCTTAAATAACTTGGATGGACATAACCTCATTTAACTTCCCGACAGACACGCGGGTGGGCCCGGGCGCCATCTCGCAACTCAGCGAGACGCTGGTCGCACTCGGCGTCCAACGACCGCTGGTCGTGACCGATTCCGGCCTACTCGCCACCAACGCCTTCAAAAAACTCGCGGACGCCCTGCTTCCCGGCGAACCGGATCGAGACTGGTTTTTGCACTCCGACGTGCAACCCAATCCCACCGAAGCGAACACCCGGGGCGCGGCCGAGTTGGCCTTGGCCAAGGGCTGCGACGGCGTCGTCGGCCTCGGCGGCGGCAGCGCGCTCGACGCCGCCAAGGTCTGCCGCATCCTCATCAAGCAACCGCAGCTCAAGCTCGCTGACTACGACTGGGAAGCCGACTGGAGAGGCCTGCTGCCGTTCATCGCCATTCCCACCACCGCCGGCACCGGCAGCGAGGTTGGCCGCAGCGGCGTGGTGACGCCCGATGGCGCCGGCAGCAAGGGCATGTTTTTTCATCCGGAGCTCTTGGCCAAGTGCATTTTCCTCGACCCCGAGTTGACCACTGGTCTGCCGCCGGGCCTGACGGCCGCTACCGGCCTGGACGCACTCACCCACTGCATCGAGTCGTACACCTCACCGGTGTTTCAACCACTGTGCGACGGTATCGCGCTCGAGGGCATCGCGCTCATCATCCACGCGCTGCCGACCGCCGTCGCCGACGGATCGGATATCGACGCCCGCGGCCACATGCTCGTCGCCGCCGCGATGGGCGGCGTGGCATTTCAAAAAGACCTCGGCGCAACGCACTCGCTGGCGCATCCGCTCTCGGCGATTTGCGGCGCGCACCACGGCACGGCAAACGCCATCTGCCTGCCGCACGTCATGCGTTTCAACGCCCAACGCAAACCGGGCGTTTATCGACGCATTGGCCTGGCCTGCGGACTGGACGTCGTTTCGTGCAGCGACGCCGAGGCCGACGAGCAGACCATCCAATTCATCGACGACTTCATCCAGCGCTGCGGCATGCCACCGTCGCTCGAGGACGTCGGCGTGGAGGAGCAACACATCGAGGCGCTGGCCGACCAGGCGTGGGTCGATCCCTGCCATCAAACCAATCCCGTGCCGGTCACGCGCGAGGATTTGAAGGAACTTTTCCTGAAAGCACTGTGAGCGATTTTCCCACCCAACTTTTGATCAACGGCCAGTGGCATGACGGCTCGAGTGCCAAGCGTCTGGCCATCGTCAACCCCGCGACGGAGGAGACGTTCGCCGAGGTCAGTTCCGCCACTACCGACGAGATCGGCCAGGGGGTCGAGGCGGCCCAGGCAGCGTTCGAGTCCGGCTGGCGCGATATGCCTCCGGGCCAGCGCGCCGAGTTGCTTCACGGCTTGGCCAAGCGCATCCGCGACAACGTCGAGGCCATCGCCCAGCTCGAGACGCGCAACGTCGGCAAACCGATCGGCGATGCCCGCTGGGAGGCAGACGCTGGGGCAAAGGTCTTCGAGTATTACGCCGGAGCCATCGGGCATTTATGCGGCCAGACGATCCCCGTCGCGCGAGGCGGGCTCAACTTCACGCTGCGCCAGCCGATGGGCGTCATCGCTGCAATCACCCCGTGGAATTTCCCGTTCCTCATCGCCTGCTGGAAAGTCGCCCCCGCGCTCGCCGCCGGCAACTCGGTCGTCCTCAAGCCGGCGTCGCTCACGCCGCTGACCTCGCTACTGCTCGGCCAACTGGCGCAGGAAGCCGGTCTGCCGGACGGCGTGCTACAGGTGTTGCCCGGCGCCGGCTCGGAAGCCGGTAACGCGTTGACCACCCATCCGCTCGTCCGCAAAATCAGCTTCACTGGCTCAACCGAGATCGGCTCAAAAATCATGAAACTCGCGGCGGACGATATCAAGCGAGTGTCTCTCGAGCTGGGCGGCAAGTCTCCGAACATCGTCTTCGCCGATGCCGACTGGCAACGCGCCGCCGCCGAGTCGCCGATGAGCGTCTTTGCCAACACCGGCCAGGACTGCTGCGCCCGTAGTCGAATGTTCATTGAGCAACCCATCTTCAACGATTTCGTGAACCAGTTTGTCGCTGCAACCGAGTCGCTCAAGATCGGCGATCCGACAAACGACGAAACACAGCTTGGCCCGATGGTCAGCGCAGCGCAGCGTGAAATCTCCGAATCATTCGTCACCGAGGCCAGAGACGCGGGACGCGACATCCGCACTGGTGGCGAACGGCAAGGCGAGCACGGTTTTTATCTGAACCCCGCCGTGATCACCGACGTCAAGACAGGCGACCGAGCGTGGTGCGAGGAAATTTTCGGGCCGGTCGTTTGCTTACGCCCATTCACCGACGAGGCCAAAATGTTGCAAGAAGTCAACGACACCAGCTTCGGCCTGAGCGGCTCTATTTGGTCGAGAGACCTAAGCCGAGCGCTGCGGGTGGCGCGGCGGGTCGAGAGCGGCGTCATCAGCATCAACACCCATTCGAGTGTGCACACAGAAGCACCCTTCGGCGGTTTCAAGCGCAGCGGCCTCGGCCGCGACCTAGGCATGTCCGCGATGGAAGCCTGCACCGAGGTGAAAAATATCTACGTCGGCGAATAGCCAATGAATCGACCACTGCGACAAACCATCCGCTTGGCCAAGCGATGCCTGTTGCTCGGTGCGTTTGTGCTTGGCCAATCGGCCTGGGCCGCCTGGGTGGCTTACAACGACTTTGGCACGCCGAGCCGCCGCGACAACTCTGTCACCCGCATTGGCGCGACTTCGGCCGAGCTGAAAGCCGGCTCCGGCTCGGTCGAAAAAACCGGCAAACTCATCGACTTCGGCACCGACCAGGCAAGTGGTATCCACCTGAAAATCACCATAAGCGGCTCACCGCTTGGCCCGGCGCAAATCAGCGGCGACGCCCCCGCCGGCACCGTCGCGGGCGACGTTTTCGCCGACAAGGTCAACTGCTCCGGCGGCACGCCGCTCCCCGCCGGCAAGGTGCATTTCATCGACCTGACCGGACTCGACCCGGCCAAGTACTACGAGTTTGTTTTGTTCTCAACCGCGCCGGCAGGTGGCGAAGCCAAGCCGATTTCGTTTACATTGTGGGATGTCTCGTCGTTCGAGAATCGCAGCGCCGTAGCGCCGGGCCGCGTCACGATCAGCGGCCAATTTTCCCGCACCACAAAAATCGAAACCGCCGGCAACGATGGAGCGGCGCGCGGCGATATCTGCCGATACGAACTCATCCGGAGCGGCAACGACGGCGACCTGAGGGTGATCCTCCAGTCGCCCAGCGGCGGTCAGCTCAACGCCATCATGCTGCGCGAGCAGCAGCAGCCAGTGCTGGCCGGCAAGCCGGTCGTCGTGCTTGGCGAGGATAACGCCATCATCAACGGCACGATCGCCGACCCGGGCAAGGGCGCGGTCGAATTGCGCTGGCGCGAAGCCAGCAGCGAGGCTGCGTGGCAATCGCAATCACTGACACCAAACTCGAGCGGCGAGGTCGTGGTTCGGCTTGATTCGCTGCCGGTGTTTGTCGAGCAAGAGTTTGTTTTTGTGCAGCGCACCGCCGACGGCGAAGTCGCCTCGGAGGCGCGAAGCATCCGGCCGCAAAAACTGGGAGTAATTTACTCAACCGGCTTCGAGCCGACCGAGTCGGTGGCTTTCCTGCCGGGAGCGATCACATCGCAGACCGGCCCGTGGCGCGTAGCTAAAGGAAGCGCCGAGGTGCAGGCCGGTCGCGTCGCACACGGCGGCCAAGCGGTGCGCACCGGCGACTGCGTCATTGAGATGACTTTCGAAAACCCCGAGTCAGTGCTGTGGGTCGATGCGTTTATTCAGGATCCCGGCATCAGCCAGGCGCGACAAATCCCCGATGGCATCGCAAGCAGCTTACTGCTGTTTCGCGACGGGAAACTCATCGCTCTCGACGGCGACGGCTCAGGCGGAGGTAACTTCATCACAGTAGCGGAATTGCCGAACGACCGATTTATGCGACTCACCATCCGCACCGACTACGAAGCCAAACGGTTTGACATATGGGTGGACGGCAAACCGACCTTGGATAAACTGGGTTTCAAGGACAACTCGGTGGCGCGCTTCCACGGGGCCAAGCGGCTCGCGGGCGCGGACAGCTATCTCGATGACTTCAGCCTCTCGACGTGGGGGCTCGACCGCGACAGCGACGGCGACGGACTGGTTGATCTTGACGAGGCCAAGTTTTACGGCTCGTACCCTTTGCTCGCAGACAGCGACCGCGACGGAGCGAGTGACGCGCACGAGATTGCCGCCGGGACGCAACCGGCCAATCCCGGCTCGGTTTTTGCCGTTAAAATTGACACTGATAAGGATGGCAAAACCAAGCTCTCAATCCCAACTCTCACCGGACTAGAGTACACGCTACAACGCCGCGCCGCGCTTGGCCAAGATCGATGGGAAACTCTCCCTGGTTTCGAGAACGTGCCCGGCGATGGTAGAGTACAGTCGTTCCTCGAGACACCGGACGGACGGAACTTTTTTTACCGCGGCGTCATCGTGAACCGCCTCAATGCCGTAAATCCCTGACATGATCCGACGAAATAAACCTTGGCCAATCGCGTCCGTCATCATGGCCGTGCTGCTGCTCGGTTGCGTTTTCGGGTTTGCGCAAAGCCCGGTGAACCAATGGGTGCTCTCGCCGGAAAACATCGACATCACGACGGTGAAAGACTTGGCCGGAAACGAGGACGGCCTGCTGCACGGCCGAATGGTGCCATCTCAAAACCCACCGGCGCTGTACTTCGACGGGACGGACACCTACGTCGAGTTGGCCGGCAAAAACGAGACCAAGTCGCTGCCGACGGGCAGTCTCACCGCCGAGGCGTGGGTGGCCGTGGACTCCCCCGCTGAGTGGGGCGGCATCGTCGGCTGCCTGCAGGACAACGGCAGTTTCGAGAAAGGCTGGGTGCTTGGCTACAACAACGACAAGTTCAACTTCGCGCTGTCCACCGGTGGCGACCTCACCTACCTAAACGCCTCGACCTCGTTCCAGACCGGACGTTGGTATCATGTGGTCGGTACCTACAACGGCTCTCGGATGCGCATTTATGTCAATGGCACCGAACGAGGCAGCAATAGCAACCGCCGCGGATCGATCGACTACTCGCCAGCCACATTCGTTATCGGCTGCTACCTCGACGACAACGAGTTTTACCCGCTGGAAGGCTTCATCTCCGAGGTGCGCCTATACAACCGTGCGCTCTCGAGCCAACAGGTTCGCAACCGCTACAACAGTACGAAGGACAAGCACACTGCCCGGCCCAAGCCCCCGGTCGTCCTCACCAACCGCGAGTTGAGCGCCGGGCCGTACCTCGCGTTTGCCTCGCCAAGCGAGGCGGTCGTCCGCTGGGAAACCGCCAAGCCGATGCCGACGCGCCTCGCGTACGGTACGACGCCGACGCTACAAAACCGCATCAATCTGCCGAAGAAGACACGGCAGCACGAGGCCGTCATCCCCCGCATCCAGCCCGGGACGGCGTATCATTACTCGGTCGGCGTCGAGCAGGACGGGCAGACCCGATGGCTTGCACCGGCGACTGGTGAATCCGATTTCAACTATTCGCGCCCGGACATCACCGCCGTCGAGTCACCGTACGCGGAGGATGAGCGGATGCGCAAAAGCCGTGCCACCGCCGAGGCGATCCTCGCGGCCACCGGCATCCGGAAGGGCTACGCGATCGACTACGGCTGCGGCGAGGGACGGCTGGCGTTCGCGCTGGCCAAGCGCACGGAACTAACCGTGATCGGTGTGACCGCCGATGCCGGCGAAGCGGCACGCGCCCGTGCGGCGCTGCGGCAGGCCGGCATTTACGGCACGCGGATAACCATTGAGCACCGGCCCTTGGCCAAGCTCAGGCACACCGACAGCATGTTTAACTTGGCCGTGTCGAGCGAGCTGCTGCACAACGGCACTCTACCCGGCGAACGCGCGGAGCTGCTACGCGTACTCCGGCCAAGCGGAGGCGCCCTCGCGCTGGGTGGCCTGCCGCAAAGCAGCTTGGCCAAGCTCATCTCCGGCTCGGCGCTGGCCAAGGCGACCACCACCGAGGTCAACGGCGAACTGCTCCTGGCCAAGCGCAAGCCACTCGACGGCGCGGGCGAATGGTCACACACCTACGGCAGCGCCGCGCAGACCGCCAACAGCGGTGACAAGATCGTCAACGGCGGCAAAATGGCTTTGCAGTGGTTCGGCAAACCGGGCGCACGCGGCATGATCGACCGGCAGGGGCGCAACCCGCCGCCGCTCACCAGCAACGGCTTCCTCTACGTGCAGGGAGATAACCGCATCTGGGGACAGGACGCCTTCAACGGGACGATCCTCTGGAACTACGAGTTCCCGAGTGAGCTGCGCCGCGTCAATACGCCGCGCGACGGCAGCAACATGTGCGCCGATGACTCGTCGCTGTTCGTCGCAATGCGCGACCGCGCCTACCGGTTCGACGGCCGAACCGGGCGGCTGCTCCGCAGTTTTCCGGTGATCAGCGCCGACGCCGCGAGCTGGGGCTACATCGCCAACGACGGGAACCTGCTGTTCGGCAGCAGCATCAAGCCCGGCTCGGTGTACACTAAATTCAAGGGCACGCCGTACTGGTACGACTCGAGCGGTACGCAGGACACAGCCAAGGTTTGCAGCGACAATTTATTCGCGATTGAGAAGCAGACCGGCCGCAAAAAATGGGAGTACCGCGGCGGCAAGATCATCAACACCACGATCGCGATCGGCGGCGGGCGGGTGTACTTCGTCGAGTCGAACTCATCGAGCCTCCGGAACGAGCCGACCAGCCGCATCGACTCGAGCAGCCTGTGGTCGAGCCTGCGACTAGTCGCGCTCAACTCACAGACCGGCGCAAAGGTTTGGAGCAAATCGATCACTGTCAACAAGTCGCCCTACCCGATCGTGTTCTTCCTCGCGCAGGCCAAGGACCGGCTGATTCTCAGCTACAGCACCAGCCGGTTTTATGTGGACGCCTTCTCCACCCGCAACGGCAGCAAGGTGTGGTCGAAGAACCACTCGTGGAATCGCAACCATCATGGCGGGCACATGTACCATCCGGTGATAGTGGATGACGCGGTGATCGTCGAACCGTACGGCTACAGCCTGTCCGATGGCAGCACCGTGCATCGCGGCCTCCCTCAGCGCGGGGGGTGCAGCACGATGTCCGCCTCACACAACACGGTGCATTACATTAACTGGGATTACGACAAGGGCTCGATGTATTTTTGGGACGTGGACACCGGCAAGCGACGGCTGGTAGTCGGCTCGCGGTCGAGTTGCTGGCTCTCGCTCATCTCCGGCAACGGCATGATCCTCTCCCCAACCGCCAGTTCCGGCTGCCGCTGCCGCTACCCCATCCAAACCTCGATCGGGTTCATGAGACGATGACGACGCGCAACATACAACGACTGCTCGGCTTGGCGCTCTCACTCGCCTGGCCAAGCGCCGGGCTGCACGCCGCCGACTGGCCAGCGTACCGGCACGACAACCAGCGCAGCGCCATCACCGCCGAGACGCTCAAGCTGCCGTTGGCCAAGCGCTGGCAAATGACCCCGGCGCAGCCACCCTCTCCCGCCTGGGCCAAGCCGGCCAAGTTCGACTTTTTCGTTTCGCCGCAGTCACGAAAGCCGCTGGTGCACCGCCTGGCCTACGACCACGCGTACCACGCCACCGCCGCCGGCGACCGCGTGTTTTACGCCTCGTCCGCCGAGCACACGGTTCACTGTCTCGACGCTTACAGCGGGAAGGAGAAGTGGGTTTTTTTCACCGACGGCCCGGTGCGGTTTGCGCCGTCGATCCACGACGGCCGCGTGTACGCCGGCTCTGACGACGGCACGGCGTACTGCCTCGATGCCGGCACGGGAAAATTGATATGGACGCACACCGCCGCCAGCGAGAAAAACAAGCTCGTCCCCAACGACGGCCGGCTGGTCTCGCCGTGGAGCGTGCGCAGCTCAATTGCGGTGGACGCCGGGACAGCCTACTTCACCTCCGGTTTCTTTCCTCACGAGGGCGTTTACATGAGCGCCGTTAACGCCCTCACCGGCGAGCACACTCAAAGCCGTCACTGGAAGCAATATCACCTCAACAAAGGCTCGTTCCAAGGCTACATGCTCCTGTCGAACTCCCGCATTTACATGCCTGGCGGCCGCAGCACGCCGTTTTATTTTGACCGTCTCACCGGCAAACGACTGGGGCAGTTCGCCAAGGGAAGTGGCATGGGTTCATTCGCACTGCTCGCTGACAATCGCATCGTCCACGGCCCTGCCGATCGCAGTGGTGGCGTACTCACCGAAGCCAGCTTGTCGGGCGACAAGGTGGCCTCACACACAGACGCACTGGACATGATCGTCGATTCCGGGACGATTTTCATGCTCACCGCAAACAAGATGACCGCGATGACGCGGAGCAACCGGCGGGGGCTCTGGAGCCAGTCCGTCGAGGCAGGCAACGCACTGGCCCTGGCGGGCAAGACGCTTTTCGTCGGCAGCCGCGACAAGGTGAGCGCCTTCAACGCCGCCAACGGCAAGGCGCTTTGGAGTGGCCCGGTGCCGGGCAGCGCCCTCGGGCTCGCCGTGGCCAACGGCGCGCTGCTGGTCAGCACCGACACCGGCGCCATCGTCAGCTTCGGTCAGGCGTCCAACCAGCCCAGCGCATGGATTTTTTATTAGTATGGGAGACATAAAAGCAATCACATTTGACCTTTGGGACACACTTGTCATTGACGACTCGGATGAAGCCAAGCGGGCAGAGCAAGGCCTGCGATCGAAATTTGACGAGCGTCGGCATCTGCTTTGGGAGGCACTGAACGCTGAAAGGCCGATTGACTTGGAGACGGTTTGCATCGCCTACGGTGTCGGCGATGCGGCTTTCAACAAGGTGTGGAAGGAGCACCACATCACGTGGCACATCGCCGAGCGGTTGCGCGTCATTCTCAAGGGGCTTGGCCGAGAGCTACCGGATGCTACGTTCGACGCCGTCGTCCGGGCACACGCCGAAATGGAGGTTGATATTCCGCCGGACGCCATGCCCGGCGCGGCGCCGGTGCTTGTGCGCCTCGCCAAGCACTACAAACTTTGCATCGTCTCAGACGCCATCGTTTCACCGGGGAAGTGCCTGCGACGACTGCTGGAAGACCACGGCTTGGCCAAGCCATTCACAGGATTTGCATTCTCCGACGAGGTCGGCCACAGCAAGCCGCACCGCTCAATGTTCGACTCGGCGGCGAGACAGCTTGGAGTTGAGATCAGCGAAATGCTGCACGTCGGTGACCGCGACCACAACGACGTTAAGGGCCCACAGCAACTTGGCATGAAGGCGATCCTGTTCACCGCCTCGCGTGACACGGACAAGGCAAGCACCACCGCCGACGCCATTTGCGAATCATTCGACCAACTGGAAGCCGCGATCGACCAACTGAACGCCTGAGTTCTGGCTAACGGCGCTTGCTTGGCAGAAGGTGATGGTTGATCCAATTTTGCACCTCTATGGTACGCAGTGAATCGTCCATCACGTCAGCCTTAAGGCCTAGTGCTGTGGCTATATCCTCTCGCGTTGGGTCAGCATGGAGTGCCTCTAATTGATCGATGTGCGCCAAGCCCGCAGCTTCATCAGCGAAGAACCCGAGTCTCACCAGCTTCTCGATCCGGCAAAACATCAGCCGAGCCATTTCGTGTAGGTCGTACTCGGGATGATATTGCAATCCCCAAAACTCGGTGCCCTCGTGCTTCACGACGACCGACTGCACACGAGTAAAGTCATTGCCTGAGAGCCGCGTAGCCCCTTCTGGCAGTACGGTAACCTCATCGTCGTGACTGGTGAAGGCGTCGAACACCGCCGGCTTGCCTTCGTAGAGCGGATGCGCTCGGCCCTCATCGGTGAGCGTGATCCCGCGAGCAATGCCCATCTCGCGGCCGTTCGGGTTGAGCGCCACTTCGCCCCCTGCCGCAACAACGGCAATCTGCGCAGCCCAGCAACTCCCAAACGCCGGCACGCCGCGCCGGTAGCATTCGCGGGCGAACTCGATCTGTTCCGCGACATCAGGCTCCCCAGAGAACACGCAGGAACTGCAACCGGTCCAAGCCACTCCATCGTAATCCTGAATCGTCTCGCCAACCGGAAGGCTCACACCGGAGTCGGCAGGAAAAATAACATCGCACTCGACCCCGGTGGGAGCACAGCGCTGGAGCATTTTTACATACAGGTCAGCGGCAAGGCTTGCACCACCGGACTGCAACTGTTCACGGGCGGCCTTGGTGTAGCCGTCGATGATTAAAATTCTCAGAGCAGTCGTGTCCACCATGTGCCCTCACTCAGAAACTGATACCCATTTCGCTGATTACTTCCGAGAGATGACCGATCAACTCAGTCATGTCCGATGGATGAACGTCGCCGATGCTGCCAATGCGGAAGCATTGTGCGTGTGACACCTTGCCGGGATAAATGACAAAACCGCGCGACTTGAGCGCGTCGTATAGTTTTTGAAAATCAAACTCCGCTGCATTGGGATAATAAAACGACGTGATGATCGGCGACTGCACCTCGTCCCCAATCAGCGTGCGGAACCCAATCTCGCGCATGCCCTCCACCATCGTTCTTTGGTTGGCGACGTAACGCGTGTGCCGGGCCTCGACACCGCCCTCGGCCTCGAGTTCGTCGAGCGCCTGGCAGAACGCACTCACGACATGGGTTGGTGAGGTGAACCGCCACTTGCCGCCATTGGCTTCCATCTCGCGCCATTGGTCTAACAGGTCAAGACTGTGCGAGCGAGCCCAGCCCTCGGTCCCCACAAACGTGGCGCGATCAGCCACGACAAAGCCGAAGCCCGGCACGCCCTGGATGCATTTGTTTGCTGAGGAAATGAGGTAGTGCGCACCAGTGGATTCCATGCTCATCGGGATGCCGCCAAACGATGACATCGCGTCGAGGATGAATACCCGGCCGTGACGACGAACAATTTCCCCGACGGCCTCCACCGGGTTTAGCATGCCTGTGGTCGTCTCGCAGTGGACCATTGCAACGTGGGTGATTCCGGGGTCATTAGCCAGCATTTGCTCCACTTGGCCAAGGTCGGTGGACTCGATCTCCGCTTGGTGAAGCTCAACCGTGTCGAGCCCAAGCATGCGAGAAATTGTGGTGATGCGCGCACCGTACGCGCCGTTGTTGAGCACAAGCAGCCTTCCGTTGGGCGGGATGACCGAGCCGATCACCGACTCAACGACGAACGTTCCGCTGCCCGGCATGAGTGTGGCGGTATAGGTGCCGAGATTCGCCGAATCACAGGTCGCGAGGCCGACCAAGCGCTCACGGATGGACTGCACAATCCTGTTGTAGTCCACGTCCCAAGTGGAAAACTCGTGCATCATGGCCTCGCGAACCGTCCTCGTCGTGGTCAGAGGCCCTGGGGTCAGCAGCAGATACTGCGTGTCGCGTTTGTTTACCATGGAAGGGAAAACGTCTTGGTGGTGGTCATGAATTTCATCGCCTCAATGACGCCCTCCTTGATGCCGAGGCCGGAATCCTTCACACCACCGAACGGCGAACATTCCATCCGGAAGCCCGGGACCTGGTTGACGTTGACCGCACCGGTCTCCAACTCCTTAACCACACGGATGGCCGCCGTCATGTCATTGGTCACCACGCCGGAGGAGAGGCCAAAGTCGGAGGCGTTGGCCAGCGCGATCGCGTCGTCGAGATCCCGCACCGGCATGATGGGCGCGAGCGGCCCGAACGATTCCTCACAGACCATCTCGGCATCACGGGGCACTTTGGCAATGATGGTCGGCTCAAGTTGTGCGCCGTTACGCCTGCCACCTAGCAGTACCTCAGCCCCAGCGGCGACCGCCTTGGCCACTCGATCCTCGAGCACGATGGCGGCCTGTTCGTCGATGACAGTGCCGATGCAGGTCGCCTCGTCGGCGGGATCGCCCACAGTGAATTCACCGGCCCTGGCCACAAACCTATCCGTAAATTCCGCTAGCACCGGCTCCTCAACGAGGATGCGCTTGACAGCAGTGCAACGCTGGCCGGAGTTGCGGAACGACCCCTCGGTCGCCAGCGTCGCTGCCAGGTCTAGGTCAGCATCCTTAAGCACAATAAGCGGCGCGTTGCCGCCCAACTCAAGACAAAGTTTCTTGTAGCCGGCGATGGTGGTGAGGTGTTTTCCGGGCCCGGTGCCGCCGGTAAAAGTGACGAGATCGACGCGCAGATCGCGCACAAGCGCCTCGGTGATTGTTTTACGGTCACCAACGAACGTGCTGAGCATCGCCGGCGGCAGGCCGGCCTCGTACAGCAGCTCGGTGAGGCGGATCGCGACCAGCGGCGTCTTGCTGGACGGCTTGAGCAGCACGGGCACGCCGGCGGCGACCGCCGGGGCCAGCTTGTGCGCCACCTGGTTGAGAGGATGGTTAAACGGCGTGATCGCCGCGACGAGACTCAGCGGCTCGTGCATTGTGAAAATCTTTCGTGCCGGGCCGTTCTTCGCGGCGTCGCAGGAGAAGATGCTCTCGTCATCGCGCAGCGCCTCGGCGGCGGCGAACTTGAAAACCTCCTGCGCGCGGCCGACCTCGTAGCGGGTCTCGCGCATGCACAGCCCGGCCTCGAGGCGGATCAAGTTGGCAAACTCGTCGGCGCGCCCGGCGAGCAGTTCGCGGGCGCGCATGAGGATTTCATAACGCTCACTCCGGGTCGGCGGCTGCGCCTGGCCAAGCGCGGCCTGAATGGCCTGCTCGAGTTGCCCAGGCGTAATGCGCGGCAGCGTGCCGGTCAGCGAGCCATCCCACGGATAGCGCACTTCCAGCGTGTCGTCGGTCTGCACCGGCTCGCCGGCGATGTAGCATGGCCAGGCGAGTGGCAATTGCTGTGTGATATCGGTGGG